>DJKK01000257.1:16861-30939 GCA_002434595.1 Alphaproteobacteria bacterium UBA6544
ATCGTGATACCGATGCCCTGGGATTGCTCGACCCGGTAGTGACTGTCGTTAAGCCATGCCTTGTCGTCGGCGATCTTCTTAGCCAAGGGCGCCACCCGCTGTAGGATTTCCTTGGGGTCGCTATGCACCGCCTGTATGTCCTTCACGTCGGCAATGAACTGTCCCATCGTATAACCGTCCACGGTCTTTCTCCTGGCATGAATGTATTCGCCCAGTGATATATGAGGAGTGCCCGGTTTCCACAGATCTGCCCGGCTCCCCTCCCGACAAGGCATACCCTTCGTTTCCCGGAATCGCGTCGGCGATATCCAGGCCCCTTTTTGATCACCTAACTTCGCGGCTCAATTGGCCAAGCCTGCGCCTGCGAAAGCGGGGGGCTCTTCGGCCGATGAACGAATTCAAGTAATCTGTTCCTCACTTTGCCCCTAAAACTTCGAAAACAGACTCGTAAAGCCCTGGAACTGGTCCTTGATCCCAAACGTCCGCAGGGCGTGCCAGTAGGTCACCACGTTGATGCTGATGACCGGCTTGCCGAGCCAGCGCTCGGCCTCGTCGGCGATGCGGGCACCTGGCAGGTTGGCACCGAACTGGACAAGACATTCGACGGATGTGTCGTCGATTTCCTTGAAGGCGGTGACGATCTCCTCGTCGGTCAGATGGCAATAGGTCGCCGGGCTCTTGCCCTTCAGGTGGTTGTATTTAACGATTTCGTAGCCGAGCTCGCCGAAGAGGCTTTCCATCTTCGGCTCGATTGTTTTGTAGTAGGGCTCGACGATGGAAATCTTCTTCTTGATCCCGTGCAGCTTGAGCGCCTCGCGCACGCCGTCGACTGCGGTCGAAACACCAATGTCGCGCCCCGCCCGGTCGCGCATGCGCTGCTTTAGATCCTCGACCGATTTGAGCGTGCCGCCCCAAACCGACAGTGCCGATATACCAAGCACGAGATAGTCCGGCTCACAGGTCATCACCCGTTCGACCGCACCGTTCAAGCCGGCGTCGATCAACTCGATGCTCTTGTCGAAACTGTTATCGTCCGTCGTCGGGATATTTTCGATATGCATGCGGCCGAGGTGATTGGTCACCCCGGGCGGGCGCATGTCGTCGTATTCCGGCTGGACCACGGTATTGGTGGACGGCGTGGTGACCGCCATCTTCGCACGATACCCGAGATAATCGACCATGTTCTGCCTCCCAATGGGACGTCAGACGTCCCGTCCGTAATCCCGCTTGGCACCCTCTTTGGTCACATATCCTGCCTTCACGTCGCGGGCGATGTTCTCAGGATCGCGTTCACCCGGGTCGCCGTGACCGCCGCCGCCCGGCAGCTGCAGGTGCACCACTTCCCCGATCTTGAAGGGGAATTCGGGCGAACTCGACGGCGCGATAGGCTTGTCGTCGACCGCAATACGCGCGAGCGCCCCCGGCTTGCCGCCACCGAGTCCCTGTGGCGGAAATCGCATGCGACCGGCAGCGCCGGAGAAGACCAGCGGCTGTTTCGGCGCGGTCCCGGGCTCGTAAGCTTCGAAGATCAACTCCTGTCCCAAACCGCCCCGCGAGGTGCCGGGGCCGCCCGAATCCGGAATGAGCTCGCGGGCGTGATAGAGGATCGGTGTCTCATGCTCCGACCATTCGATAGACACGTCTCGGACATTATAGGGGAAGCTCACGGCGGAGAGGCCGTCGCGCCCGGGGCGCCCGCCCATGCCACCGAACGAGTGCTGGTGCAGCGCATAGGCCTCGCCGTCCGGCTTGTTGCCGGTGACGTAGAACTGCCAGGTCGGGAGCGAGCCTGACTCCGCGGGCACCCGGTCTGGCACGATGCGCGAGAAGATCTTGAACATCAGTTCCGCCACCAGCATGCCAGCGCTGAGGCGCCAGAAACACGGCGCCGGATAGGTCGGGTTAAGCAGGCTGCCGTCCGGCGCGTTCAAGGTGATCGGCCGGTAGGTGCCCTGATTGTTCGGCAGGCTCGGGTCGCAGATCATCTTGACCGGCACCGCCACATAGGCGCGCGAGAAGTTGATTGGGCAATTGACCGGACGGCGCACCTGCGGCGCCGTCCCATCGAAATCAACATAGATCTGATCACCCTCAATCTTGACGGACACGACGAGCGGCTGCGGCTCATCGATGCCATCGATGTCCATCATCATTTCCTCGCGCCATTCACCGTCGGGGAGCTCGCGCAGCCCGGCGCGGATACCGGCTTCGGTGCGGCCAGTGATCTCGTCAGATATCTCTTTCAGGTCCGCGAAGCCAAATTCGTCGCAGAGGCGCTCCATCTCGCGGCAGCCGGCCCAGCCCGTCGCGACCTGCGCCCGGAGATCACCGATCATCTTTTCGGAATAACGCACGTTGCGCCGGATCAGGTCGAACAGCATCTCGTTCGGCTCACCGGCGTCGTAGAGGCGCAACATCGGAATGATCAGGCCCTCCTCAAAGACCTCCTCCGAGAGGCCGGAGCCCTTCCGGCCGCCGATATCGACGTGATGGATCGTGTTGACCGCAAAGCCGACGAGCTTGCCCTCGTAAAAGGCGGGCGTGGTGATGAAGACGTCCGCAGTCTGCCCATTGCAAAGCCAAGGGTCATTGCAGATGAAGACATCGCCCGGGTTCACTGTCTCCGGCGGGAAGGCATCGACTAGATTGGCGCCGAAGGCCGGCATACAGCCGGTATGGCCGGTGGCGCCCAGCCAAGTCTGCGCCATCAGGTGCCCCCGGTCGTCGAGGAGACCCGTCGACATGTCGTGCACTTCGACCACGTCGTGGCTGAAGGCGGTGCGGAACATAGTCGTCGCCATCTCGTCCGCGATCGCGATGAGGCGCGGCCAGACAACATCGAGCGGCAGTTCGGAATTGCGCATGTTCATCACCTCACACTCCTTCCAGGCTCACGACGAGCGAGCCGTATTCGTCGATCTCCACCAAGCCGTCGATATCGACGATAGTCGTCGAGGTGACTTCCTCTATCACGCAGGGGCCCTTGAACGTCATGCCGGGCCGCAGGGTCTCGCGTTCGTAGACAGCGAAGGTTATCAATTCGCCGCGTGAAGCGGAATAGGCCAGCCGTTCGCCGGTCTGTGTCGCGGCCGCGCCGTCGCCGCTCTCGGACGGTGTCAGCTGCAATCCGGCCCCGGCGATTTCGCCGAGGACCCGCAGGTTTACGATTTCCGCAGGTACATCGTCGTAGAAATAGCCGTACTTGTCGCGGTAAAGGCGGGCGAAAGTTTCAGATACGGATTCGCCATCCGGACGACCCTCCAGCGGCACCGTGACCTGGTAGCTCTGGCCGATATATCCGACATCAAGCGCCCGGCGATAACTGCGTTCGCCCGAGGCCTCGATCCCTTTGAGCAGGGCATCAATCTCCTTCGCCATCGCGTCCATGCGTGCCGTGATGTCGTCCGCATCGAGGCCGAGGATCGGCGCCTTATAGGTCCGAACGATATCGTAGGCGGGCGGCGCCACCAGCAGGCCGAGGGCGGAGAGCACGCCCGCGCGCAGCGGCACGATCAGCTTTTGGATGTACAGCTTCCGGGCAAGGTTGTAGGCATGCACCGGCCCGGCACCGCCAAAGGCCACCATGGTCGCCGCTTCGGGGTTGCCGCCTCGCTCCGTCACGTGCATACGAACGGCGGCCGCCATCGTCTCGTTTATGACGTCGTGGACTGTCCAGGCGGCCTGCAAGGTCGTGCGTCCCTGGGGCATGCCGATGTCGCGTTGGAGACCTGCGGCGGCGCCATCGGCATCGAGCGCCATGCTGCCGCCCGCGAAATTCCCCGGGTTTAGGTAACCAAGCGTCAAGTCTGCATCGGTTACGGTTGGCCGTGTGCCACCCTGCCGGTAGCAGATGGGTCCGGGATCAGCGCTGGCGCTCTCCGGCCCCACCTGCACGATTCCCATCTGATTGACCCCGGCGATACTGCCGCCGCCGGCGCCGATCTCGATCATATTGACGGCCGGCACACCGACCGGGAACCCGCTGGACTTGGTAAACCGTTTGGAGCGCGCGACTTCCAATTCATCGGTGATCGGCAGCGCCTGGTCGCGGATGAGGCACGCCTTCGCCGTCGTGCCGCCC
Source organism: Alphaproteobacteria bacterium UBA6544 (assembly GCA_002434595.1). Taxonomy (GTDB): domain Bacteria; phylum Pseudomonadota; class Alphaproteobacteria; order UBA8366; family UBA8366; genus UBA6544. The sequence continues at coordinate 20,943 of DJKK01000257.1, forward strand.
ATGTCGAACGACAGGACGTCCTGAATATTCATCAGCTCGGCCAGCTGCCGCCCAACGATGGCGCCCGCGACCGGGCCCGATTCAATCAAACGGATCGGAAAGTCGCCGGCGGTTTTGGTTGACCCCAGTCCGCCGTTCGAGAGCATGATATGGAGCGGCGCAGTATAGCCCGTGCTGTTGAGGCCCTTATCCAGGTTGGCAAGATAGTGCTGCGCCAAAGGTTTCACGTACGCGTTGACCACCGTGGTGCTAGTCCGCTCGAATTCCTTGATCTGCGGCAGCACATCGGAGGAGAGCGTCACCGCGATCTCCGGCGACAGTTCCTGCAAGATCTCCGCCGCCGCCCGCTCATTGGACGGGTTCAAATAGGAATGCAGGAAGGCGATGGCAACAGATGTGACACCTTCCTGCCGCATCACTTCGACAGCGTGTTCGATATCGGCCCGACTGACCTGCTTCAAAACATTGCCATCCGAGAACACACGCTCGTCGACCGGTAGTCGCAGCCAGCGGGGCGCAAGCGGGGGCGGTGGATCGGAGAACAGCTCGTAGGTCGTGACCCGAACATGGCGGCGCAATTCCAGTATGTCGCGAAACCCTTTCGTGGTCAGGAGCGCGGTCACCGCCCCTTTCCGCTCGATCACCGAATTCGCAACAAGGGTCGTCGCATGGGCGAAGCGCCGTGTCGCCGACACGTGGTCCGAGCACCGGTCGTCGAAGGCTTTCACACCCGCGAGAATGCCGACGGACGGATCGGCCGGCGTGGTCAGTGATTTTGCGATGTGTATCTGGTTGTCGTTCTCATCGAGCAGCACGAAATCCGTAAAGGTTCCGCCGACGTCCACGCCCAACCGGTATTGCTGATCTTCGCTCACGTTACCTCCCAAGCGCCGCTCCGGCTATTGAGGTAACGGCGCGCGGGCGTCCGGCAAGCGTTTCTCACTCATACGGCCGCTTAAAGAGACGGGCGTCTTTCGGTGTCGGGTCAGCCGGAAGGCGCGAGTGGCGAAATTCGACCACCGCCTCCTCGATGAGATGGGTGAGCAGTTCCGTGAACAGCATTGGTGGATCGGACGCTTCCCAGAGGAAATAGCCGAACGAGCCAGGACACGGATTGACTTCGTTCAGCCAGATTTCGCCCGTTTCGGCGTCGCCGAGGAAATCGATACGGGGCGCGCCCGTGCCGCCTACAGCGGTGAACGCCTCACCCGCCCAATTGCGGATTTTGGCCTCCACGTCTGTCGGCAGTTCGGGATTGATATCGCGCGTTAAAGACAACATCCCTTCACTCACGGCACCCGGCGCCTTGCCACCGCCTTTCTTGCCGCCCCCACCCGACAAGTACTTCTCCTTGAAGTCGAGCAGTTCGGCAATTCGCTTCGGGCGTTCGATGGCGGAGGTCCGTATCGCGCCGTCGAACGTGGCGACCGCGACGTTGTACTCGACAAGGTTCGGCACGAAAGGCTCCATGATAGCCACCGGATCGAGCCGGAAAATCGTTGGCAGAACCTCGCGTAGTTCCTTCATATCTTCCACCTTGGAGACGCCGATGGAGCTGCCGAGATGGCATGGTTTCACGCAGGCCGGAAACTTTGCATTGCCGACGGCCTCCGCAAGGGCGTCGCCCGACATTATTACACCTTCGGCGGGTCGTCGAAGGATGGCGCAGCCGAGCTGCGGAATATCGTGCCCCGCCAAGAGACGCTTCGTCACCGACTTGTCCATGAGCGCCGCGGACGCGAGTGTCCGCATGCCGGTGTACGGAATTCCGGCCATCTCAAAGAGCCCCTGGATTTGGCCATCCTCACCCTGATTGCCATGAAATGCGAGCAAGGCGGCATCGAATTTCTTCGCACCGCCACGCCCAAAAAGACCCGCTTTCTTGGGTATAAGACAGCCTTCCCCATCGCCGCCTGCATCCAGCATGACCTCCGTCAACGCGCGACGCGTATTGTCGTCCGGGAGATAGTTCGCGCGGTCACGTAACGGGTCACCAATAAACCAGTTGCCATCGGTCGAGATATAGACGGGAAAGGCGTCGTAGGCCGAAGCATCTACCGCCGCCAACGCCTGCAAGCCGGTCACGGCACTCACATCGTGCTCCGGCGAACGTCCGCCAAACAATACCGCTATTCTGCGTTTTGTCGTCATCGAGTCGTCCTTCCGCGATTCGCGCACACGCACCTAGCCGGCCGTTCCAGCGCCTGTATCAGAACGCTGATCGCAGGCGTAAAACATGGCAGTATCAGGGCTTTATCGTGATTTTGCGGGGCGGGTTCTTTCAAGGACGTGCCATTTCGGCTAATGGGTCGTGGGAGTATACCGCCGGCACGGCGGTGCCTCGCTTATCGAGATTGTGCGAAACGGCTCCGGATGTCCACTGAAACCCGGCAATACGAGCAAGACGGGCAGGTCATGAGCTACCAGTGCTTCGGCGACGCCGAGGCGCCATTCCAGCTCGTCTGGGCGCACGGCTGGGGACAGGATTGCACTGCATTGCAGCCGATTGCCGAAAGTTGGCGCTTAAGTGGTCAAAACCTCTTGATTGATTTTCCCGGTTTTGGCGCGTCGCCAAGACCGGCGAAGGACTGGGGAACCGCCGATTATGCGGATTATTGCGCCGCATTTCTGAACACGCTTCCGCCAGCACGGCGCCTCTGGGTCGGCCACTCGTTCGGTTGCCGGGTGGGGCTGCAGCTCGCCGCGCGACACCCGACACTCGTCAATGGCCTATGCCTGATTGCCGCCGCAGGCCTGCCGCGCCGACGCTCACTTGCTTCGCGCCTGAAGGTCAAATCAAAGGTTGCTCTCTACAAGTCGCTCCGCGCGCTGCCCGTCGGCGACAAGGATCGCTTGCGCGAACGCTTCGGGAGTGCGGATTATCAAGCAGCCGGCGAGATGCGTGGCATCCTCAACAAAGTCGTCAACGAAGACCTGAGCGATGTCGCAAGAGAGATCAAATGTCAGGTAAAGCTGATCTACGGCAGTGCCGACGAGGAAACGCCGCCCGAAATTGGCCATCGCCTGGCTCAATTGATTCCGGCTGCAGAGTTTGTGAAACTCGACGGTCTCGACCACTATTCCGTCTTGGACGGAGGGCGGCATCAGACCGCATTCCAATTAAAGCGCTTCGTTGAGGCGATGGAGGATGAAGCATGACCGCGCCGCTCTGGCTGTTCATCTGGATCATGTTCATGGCATTCGCCGTGCGGCGTCTGATCCTCTATCTACACGTCTTCCAGCAGGAAGAATACGACGCCCCGCGGTTCCTTAAATGGGTCGTGACGACAGGTTCCTTCGACAAGCGTCTCAGCCTTTGGGTCGCGTCGCTGCTCGTCATCATGATGTTCTTCGCCCATCTTCAGGGTTGGGTTGCCGTCGCAATCGTCGGCGGATTATTCATTTCCGCCGCGTGGCGCGAACGCAACCCGCTGAAGGACGCAAAGAAGAAGCTGGTGCTGACGGCGCGCGCCAAACGCATTCTGGCAATCGCAATTATCTATGCCGGCGCGCTGGGCCTTGTCTTTGCTTTTCTCTACCTGCACCCGATCTACTGGTTGATACCGATACAGGCAATGCCACTGATGCTCGCCCTCGCAGTCTGGACGCTCGCGCCTCAGGAAGCGTTTGTACAGCGCCGTTACTGGCGTGAGGCGCACGAGAAGCTCGGGCGACTCGAACCGAAGGTTATTGGCATCACCGGCTCATTCGGGAAGACCTCGGCTAAACACATTCTCTCGCACGTACTGGAAGCCGCCTCAACAGGGCTCGCGACACCGGGGAGCGTCAATACGCCGATGGGCATCGCTCGCATCGTCCGCGAACGCCTAAAGCCCGAGCATCGCTATTTCATCGCGGAAATGGGCGCCTATGAGCCTGGCTCGATCGAGCGGCTTTGCCAGCTTGCACCTCCCGACATGGCCATCGTCACGGCAATCGGCATGGCGCATTACGAGCGTTTTAAGACGCTCGACACCATCGCCTCTACTAAGTTCGAGCTGGCGGAAGCGGCGATCGTGCGCGGCGGCAAGGTCATCGTAGCGGAAGACGTCCTGACCCACGCTCCGGCGCGCGCCTTCGCCGAGCGCCACCCTGAGGTCATGATCGTCTGCGGGACCGGCGACGCCTGTGATTTGAGGATCCTCGAGACCGCCCAGACAAAAGACGGACTGACCTTGAAGCTCGCGTGGCAGGGAGAGCATTTCGTACTCTCCGTACCGCTCTTCGGAGAGCATCAACTCACCAATATCGCCGTTGTCTTCGCAGCCGCCTGCACCCATGGGATCGATCCGGAAGCTGTTGTGCTCGCCCTGAAGACGACGCCACAGGTTGCGCACCGTTTCGAGGTTAAGCCGGGCGCGAACGGTTCCGCCTTGATCGATGACGCCTACAATTCCAACCCGCAAGGCTTCGCCTCGGCGCTGGCCGCGTTGGACATCCTGGTCAAGCCAGGCGGGAAGCGTGTCCTTGCCACACCGGGTATGGTTGAACTGGGAACCGCGCATGATGACGAACATCGCCGCCTCGGCAAGATCGCGGCGGCCCATGTAGACGTCCTGCTCGCCATTGCTCCAGAACGGATCGAAAGTTTCGTCGCCGCATTCGACGCACACAAAGCAGAATCCGCGGAGACACACCGGTTCGCCGAGTTTTCAGAAGCTAATGACTGGATTTCGGACAACGCGGCGTCGGGCGATGCCGTCTTGCTCGAAAACGATTTGCCCGATCTCTACGAACGCCGCCTGCAAATCTAGCGAGGCCCTTGTCAGCTTCATGCTCGTCAATTATTTTGTTTGCCTACATACAAATAAATTGACGCTTGAGGCGCCTCGTGCTCAATAATAAGAAGGCTCAGTCGATTATTGCCGGCATCGATGTCGGCGGCACCTTCACCGACCTCCTGCTTGTCGCAGATGATGGTGTCAAAGTGGTCAAGACACCGACAACCGTCGAAAACCAGGCCTACGGGGTTCTCGCGGCACTCGCGGAGACGGGCGCCCCACTGTCGGAAATCGATGCGATCGTCCATGGTACCACGACGACGACCAACGCGGTTCTGGAACGGAAACTTTCGCGCACCGGCATGATCACGACCGAAGGGTTTCGTGACATCATAGAGGTCGGCAGGCGCACACGGCCGCAGCCCTACGGCATGTTTGGCCGCTTCGAGCCGATCGTGTCCCGCGATCTGCGTCTCGAAGTGCCGGAACGCATGGATGCTGCCGGTCGCGTGGTACTGGATCTCGACGAAGAATCCGTCAAGGAAGCCGCATCGCAACTACTCGGTCTCGGTTGCGAATCTGTTGTCGTTCACTTCCTGCATGCCTACGCAAATCCGGACCACGAACGCCGAGCGGTCGAAATACTGCGTGATGTTTGGCCGAACGACTATATCACCGCGGGGCATGAATTGCTTTCGGAATACCGGGAGTACGAACGCGGTGTCACCGCGACGGTCAATGCCGCGGTACGTCCGATCCTGCACCGCTATGTCGACCGGCTTCAATCCGAGCTAACGCGGGAAGGTTTCCGCCGTGATTTCCTCGTGATGAACGGCAATGGCGGCATGGTCTCGGCCCGTCTCGTGGACCGGGAAGCCGCGAAGACTGTCATGTCAGGCCCCGCCTCCGGCGTCATGGCTGCCGCCCACGCCGCAAAGCGAGCGGGAATTGACAATCTCATCACCTACGATATGGGTGGGACATCAACCGACGTCGCTCTGGTTATGGATGCCGTACCAGCGGTCAGTAATGAACTCGACGTCGAGTACGCCATGCCGATCCACGTCCCGATGGTGGACGTGCGCACCATTGGCTCCGGTGGCGGCTCGATTGCCGCGGTGTCGGAAGCCGGTCTCCTCAAAGTCGGCCCGGAGAGTGCCGGCGCGTCGCCCGGGCCAATCTGTTACGGGCGTGGCAGCACCGAACCCACCATCACCGATGCCAATCTCCTGCTCGGCCGTCTCAACCCGGAAAACCTGCTCTCTGCGGAAAATGCCCCCTCGCTCGATGCAATTCGCAGTACTTTCGATGAAAAGATTGCGGTGCCACTCGGTATCGATACAGACGCGGCGGCGGGAGCCGTTATCCGCGTCGCAAACGACCGAATGGCCGGCGCGATACGGATTGTATCAATATCAAAAGGCCATGACCCGCGCGATTTCACGCTCTTCGCTTTTGGCGGAGCGGGTCCTCTTCACGCTGTCGCCTTAGCGCGGGAACTCGGCATCCCGCACGTCCTCGTCCCCACCCGCCCCGGAATCACCAACGCTCTCGGCTGCGTTGTCGCCGATGTGCGGCACGACTTCGTGCGGACGGTGAATCGGCCTCTCGACCTTGTCGACATGGGGGAAGTGCAGGAAATAATGTCGTCGCAAGTCAAGGAAGGCAATGCGCTTATCAAATCCGAAACGATACCGATCGAAAATATTCGCGTATTCCACGGTGCCGACATGCAATTTGTCGGACAAACCCATCTAATTTCGGTTTCGCTCCCACGTCTCGACGCGACACGCGAAGAAATTCAAGAAATATTCGAGAAGGCCTATTTCAACCGTTTTCAGGTCGAATTGCCCGAAATTCGAGCAAATCTCGTCAATTTGAAGACATCGGTGATCGGTGAGCGTCCCGATTTCGACCTCAGCCAGATCATGGATGCGCGTTTTCGCGCGGAAACCGTCGAAAATGCCCGTACCGGAAAGCGACAGGTTTGGTTCGACGGCGAATGGCTCGATACCGCCATCTACCAACGCGACAAGCTGCCGACAGGCGGCCAGTTCGCGGGCCCTGCCATTGTCGAGCAGATGGACACAACAATCGCGGTTGAGCCCGGAAACACAGTGCTGGTGGACACCGACGGCAACCTTTCGATCGAGATCGGAGACCACTCATGAGCAGTATCGATCCGATCACGTTGGGCGTAATTCAGGCCGGGCTGCAACAGGTCTGTGACGAAATGGACCTGACATTCTCCAGATCGGCATTCTCGCCGGTCATCGCAGAGGCCGACGACCGGTCCGACGGCATCTATGACGCCGAGACAGGGGAGCTGATCGCGCAAGGCGAACTCGGCCTGCCGGTGTTCGTCGGCACCATGCAGTTTTCGACCATGACGTTGATCGACTTTATCAAACAGGGGAAAGCACTGCCGCCAGAGGAAGGTGACGTCTACATCGTCAACGATCCATATCTCGGCGGCACCCACCTGATGGACGTCCGCTTTGCCATGCCTTTCTATTACAAGGGCGAACTCTTCTCGTGGCTGTCCAACACCGGACATTGGCCGGATATCGGAGGCGCTGTACCGGGCGGCTTTTCCGCAAACGCAACCGCCGTCGAGCAAGAAGGATTGCGTTTGCCGCCGGTAAAACTCGTCAAACGCGGCGAGATGGACCCTGAGATCTATGCGATCATCTGCTCCAATATCCGGATTGCGGACCAACGAATCGGCGACATCCGGGCTCAGATCGCCGCGCTGAAGGTAGGTGCACGCCAGCTGACGGTGCTCCTCGACCGCTACGGCGCAGATACCGTGAAATCGACGATCGGCGAATGGCGGGGCCGAGCCGCCCAGCAGATGCGGGCAAAGATCGCCCGTATCCCCGATGGAACCTACAAAGGAGAAGCCTGGGTCGATTCCGACGGCGTGATCGACGAGCCTCTTCGGATTGCCGTCTCGATCGAAAAGAAGGATGGAGACCTGTATTTCGATTTCTCCGAATCCAGCCCACCATGCCGAGGACCAATGAATAGTGTCATCGCGACCACCCGCTCTTCGGTCTATTTGGCGATGAAGCACATTTTCCCCGAGGTTCCGATCAACGCCGGAACTTTCGAGCCGCTGCATATATTGGATCCCGTCGGCACATTCCTCTACGCGGAGTATCCGCGTCCAGTCTCGGGTTGTGCCGCCGAAGTCTCGCAACGGATCGCCGAAGCCGTTTTCGCGGCACTGGTCGATCCAATTCCAGACATCGTGACAGCGGCACCAGCGGGCTCGAGCGGCAATTTCGCGCTTGGTGGTTTCGATCCGGAGAAGAACCGTCCCTTCGTTATGTATCAGATCTCTGGCGGCGGCTATGGTGGGAATGCGGACCACGACGGGCTGACAAACGGCTGCTCCACAATTGGTATATCGAAGACACAACCAATCGAAGTTTTGGAACAGTACTATCCCGTCCTATTCCATGAGTATGGACTGCGTGAGGGCTCGGGTGGAGCTGGCCGTCAGCGCGGCGGCTTTGGCGTCAACTATACCGTTGAGTTGCGGCGCGGTGAGGCGCAGGCCTCTTTCGTCATGGATCACGGACGGGTCGGGCCACAAGGCGCGCTGGGCGGCAAGGATGGCAGACCGAATACAGTCACAGTATACCGGAATGGCGAAGCCTATACGCCCCTGCATCTCTCGAAAGATCAGGATATTCCGATCGCGCCCGGCGACATCATCTCGGTGGGCACACCCGGCGGTGGCGGGTTCGGAGACCCGCACGACCGCGACGTCGATCTCGTCCTGCGCGACGTGAAACGGGCTTATTATACTGCCGAGCAGGCGCAAGAGTTGTTCGGAGTCGTTCTCACAGCGGACCTGAATGCCGTAGACGGGCCCGCAACCGCCACGTTGCGTGGCCGTTAGGGAGGTGTGCGTGACCGGCAAGAAGAAATCGGTGTACAGATTGGAAGATCAGGTTGGCCACATTCTGCGTCGCGCCAATCAGCGCCACGCCGCGATATTCTTCGATAGTCTTGGGCAGAAGCTGACACCCATGCAGTTTGCCGTCTTGGTCAAAATCGGTGACGAAGACGAAGTTTCTCAAAACTTGCTGGGACGGCTTGCCGCGATGGACCCGGCGACTGTCCAAGGCGTCGTCCGCCGATTGCGCGAGCGCGGATTGATCGCCGCACGACCTGATCCCGAGGATGGCCGACGTAGTCTTTGGAGCCTTTCCAATACGGGAAAGACATTGATACAGGAGACCCTTTCCAAAGCTGAAGGAATTACGGAACGTACCCTTAAACCGCTAGACAGTAAGGAGCGCGCGACCTTCCTCCGGCTCCTGCGCAAGCTGTCTTGAACCCATAACCGTAATGAAATAATTTGTTTGTGAACAAACAAAACTGAAAATGCCGAGCTTTTACGAAAGACCCCATACACTCGACGTTGCGCTGGACATACTAGCCTCCGGCAGCTGGACGGTACTTTCTGGGGGCACCGACATCTTTCCCGGTCTGACTGATGCGCAGGCTTGGGGCCGTCCAGGACCGCAACGAATTCTTGATATCTCCGGTATTGGCGAATTGGGCGGCATCGAAATACTCGATGACGAAGTCCGGTTCGGAGCCCGAGCGACCTGGACGGAAATGATCGAAGCCGACCTCCCGCCCTATTTCTACACCCTGAAGGCGGCCGGCCGCGACGTCGGCGGCGTACAAATCCAGAACCGGGGTACAATCGCCGGCAACATCTGCAATGCATCGCCTGCCGCAGACGGTGTTCCTGCCCTAATTGCACTCGACGCCGAAGTGGAATTGTCAGGCCTCCGCGGTATCCGCCGCATCGCCGTCGCCAAATTTATCCAGGGAAACCGGCGTACGGCACTGCAGGACGGCGAACTCGTCACTGCTATTTACGTGCCTCGGTTATTTTCTGTGGCACTATCTAATTTTCACAAACTCGGTGCCAGAAGATACCTGGTGATATCGATTGCCATGGTTGCTGTTGTCGTCGACTTCGACGAGAGCGGCGCCATCAATCATGCGCGGGTCGCCATCGGCTCCTGCTCTGAAGTCGCGCAGCGTTTGTATTTACTCGAAGAAAATATGATAGGGCGCAGGCCTGATGAAGACCTGCGCGTGCTCGTAACTCGGGACACGCTCTCACCGCTGTCGCCAATCGACGATATTCGCGCTGATGCCGGCTATCGGATGAGGGCCGCCCAGAACCTCGTCCAGCGCGCACTTGCCGAGTTAGGAACCGAATCATGAACGATTCCAGTCACGCG
>DJKK01000004.1:0-2958 GCA_002434595.1 Alphaproteobacteria bacterium UBA6544
TTCGGCACATTGATCAATATCATCATCGGCCAGCAGGTCTCGACCCATGCCGCAGCCGCCATCCGGAGCCGGCTCGAAGCGGCGGTCGATCCGCTGACGCCGGAGACTTTCCTCGCCGCCGGTGAGGAGACCCTGCGCGCGGTCGGATTCAGTGGACGCAAGGTCGAGTACGGTCGCGGCTTGGCCGAGGCCGTCCTCGACGGTACCCTTGATACGGGACGCCTGTCGGAACTCGACGACGACGCGGTGGCGAAGGCCATCACCGGAATCCGCGGCCTCGGCAAATGGAGCGCCGATATCTATATGCTGTTCGCGCTCGACCGTGCCGATGCCTGGCCGCTCGACGATCTCGCCATCCAGGTCGCGGCACAAAAGCTGAAACGCATGCGCAAGCGACCGGACCGCAAACGCATGGAAACGGTGGCGCGGCGCTGGCGTCCCTATCGCGGTGTCGTTTCGTTGTTCTTGTGGCATTATTACAAGGGCGCGCCCACCTGACGCGCCGCCGAATAGGAAGGAAATGCGATGTCCGAGACGCCTCCCCTCGATGGTCCCCGATACGGTCCCGCCGGCGGCGGCACGCCGACGCAACTGATCATGCTGCTGCACGGTGTCGGAGCCGACGGCCGAGATCTGATCGAGATGGCGCCGCATCTCGGGCAGGTTTTTCCGAACGCAGCCTTCGTTGCGCCGAACGCGCCAAATCGCTATGACCAGGGCTTGTCCGGATATCAGTGGATTTCCAGCGACATCCGAGTCGAGGCCGAGGTCATTGCGGCAGTTCAGGAATCTGCTGCAATTCTCAACGCTTTTATCGACAAGGAACTGCAGGACCTCGGTATCGGACCGGACAAGCTGGCGCTGGTCGGATTTAGCCAGGGTACCATGATGAGCCTCTACACCGTTCCGCGCCGGGCACAGCCGATCGCCGGCGTGCTTGGGTATTCGGGCCGTCTTGTCGGTGGGGATCAGCTGGCGTCCGAAACCGTCAGCCGAACGCCGATCTTCCTTGCACACGGCGAGATGGACCCTGTCGTCCCCGTCGAAAGCATGGATGTCGCGGAGAAGATCCTTTCCGAGAGCGGATTTTCCGTGCAGACATTGCGCTGCCCGAACCTCGGTCACAGTATCGACGAGGACGGCTTGGTGCAGGGAACGCAGTTCCTGCGCACCGCCTTTGGCGTCTAGGGCAGTCATGCCGCTGCAAAACCGCGTTACCCCGCATGGCGAGATCGAGGCCGATCCGGCGCGTGGCGATTTCATGGGGAATCGCGGCATCCTTCACGACGCGAACCGGCAGCTGGGCCGCCGCCGTTGGGCGCACGACAACTGGATTATCTGTTACACCTCGTTCCGCGGGCGCCATCGCACGGTGATGTCGCCATGCCACTACACGGAGCTGTTCTTTCTCGACGAGGCGGTCGCCCTCGCCGCTGGGCACCGCCCCTGTTACGAATGCCGGCGACAAAGCTACCGCGCCTGGACAGAGGCCTGGCGCATCGCCCATGGGGCTGTTCAGCCGCCTTGCGCCAAGGAAATGGACCGAGCGCTGCATCTGGAACGCGTCGATCGTGCGGCACGTCGGCAGAGGACCTGGTCCTGCCACTTGAACGATTTGCCGGACGGCGCCTTTGTCGCCTGGGAAGGGGCGCCGCATCTCGTTCTCGGCGATCGGCTTCTCGCCTGGCGTCACACCGGATACACCTCGGCGATACCGCGGCCGTTGGCGGAAGTCACCGTGTTGACGCCGCCGACATCCGTTCGCACGCTCGCCGCCGGGTTCCGTCCCGCCCTGCACACTACGGCCAAGACCCCCAAGATATGACAATGCAGAGGATTTTTTTTCGTGTTACACGCTATATATTGTGTATTGAGGGCGATTCGTTTATCCAACTTATGTCCACCGGAGAAGCCGACGTAAAGGGGAAAAACAGTTGGTTTGGGGTTCGAAGGAAAATCCGGCCCTGGTCTTGAATGCTGACTTCCGTCCGCTGAGTTACTTCCCCTTGTCTCTATTGACTTGGCAAGAAGCCGTGAAAGCGGCGGTCACCTGTCGGGTCAATGTGATTTCCGAATACGATCAGGTCGTGCGCTCACCGTCATTCGAACTGCGCCTGCCGAGTGTGATCTCATTGAAGGAATACGTGCCGCAGATGCGCAAACCCGCCTTCACGCGGTTTAACGTGTTCCTGCGCGACCGTTTCGCCTGTCAGTATTGCGGTGTGGCGCTGCCATCGCAAGAATTGACCTTCGATCATGTGATCCCGCGCTCGCGGGGCGGCCGCACCATGTGGGAGAACGTCGTTCCCGCTTGCGCGCCGTGCAATCTGAAAAAGGGCGGCCGCATGCCGAAAGCGGCGCGCATGTTGCCGAAACGCAAACCGGAACAGCCGACAGCGTGGCGCATGCAGGAAAACGGCCGCCTGTTCCCGCCGAATTTCCTGCATGAAAGCTGGCGCGACTATCTCTACTGGGATGCCGAGCTCGAGGCGAACTGAGCAGCTAGAGCCGCATCGACAACCAAATCGCCGCTCGCGAACCCGCTTTCACCAATGCCGACAGTACCGGATATCCGGCCGCCTGTTCCGCTTCGTGCTCAAGCGCGGTATCGCGATGTTCAAGCTCCTCGGCACGAAACTCCTCGATCGTCGCCTTCAAGGCTGCATCCTCTGGGCCCAATCGAGCCGCCTGCTCGCGGTAATGATCGTCGATCACCTCTTCGACAGCGACGGTGCAAGCCATCGCCGCGCGCGGTCCCATCCGTGCAGTCATGGCGCCGAGCGCGAAGCCGGCAACCCGCCAGAGCGGCGTCAACAGCGTCGGACGCACCCGGCGTTCAGCAATCAGCCGGTCGAAGGTTTCGTGATGGCGTTTTTCCTGCTCGGCCATTTCAGCGACCGCGTCGCGCGCCGGTCCCGGCGATAAGACTGCTAGCTGGCCTTCGTAAATCCGCACCGC
>DJKK01000004.1:3349-5465 GCA_002434595.1 Alphaproteobacteria bacterium UBA6544
GGATCACCCGGCAGATAGAGCGGCCCTGGCCTATCCGGCATGCGACATCTCCCGATGGCGCCAGAGGACGCAGAGCCCCCCCACACCGAGGGCTAGCGAAATCAAAAAATTGTACCCCGACATGGAAATCCCAAACAACGACCAGGCCACTTCAGCGCAGCGAAACACCGGCGCGCTCATGATCTGCTGCCTTAGCGCCTCAACTGAATTTAGTATCCCACCGGCGCCACCACATGAGGCGAGGCCCTCCCACCAGTGCTGTTCCACACCAACGTGGAAGCCTGCGATGCCCGCGCCCGAGAGGATCGCGATGGAAGAAGCGCCTGCAAATACCAACTCCATCCCGAAGCGCCCGCGCAGTAGCAACGCCAGACATCCGAGCCCAACCGCAATCCACCAAGGCCATCGCTGATAGAGGCAGAGCACACACGGTTGCAGGCCGCCAAGGTGTTGAAAGGCATAGGCCGCCGCGAGGACAACAGCCCCAGCCCCCGCCTGAACGCCGGCAATTCGCGTAGTGTTTAATTTCTCACTCAATGCGATCAACGACATGATATTCCAAATCTGGCGGCTGCGCACTGCCTTACAATAGTTTGATCAGCAGGAATCCGCAAAACAACAAGATGACGAATACTATGCTCAGCAGTTCCACGCGCTTCTCGATAAATTCGCGGATCGGCGGTCCGAACTTCCACAAAAGCGCTGCCTCGGCAAAAAACCGCAAGCCTCGGCTCAACAGCGAGGCAATGATGAAGACTACCGGATCGAGCGCAAAGACACCGCTTGCGATGGTGATCACTTTGTAGGGAAACGGGGTCAGCCCGGCCATCGCGACGATCCAGGCACCATACGCCGTGTAAGTGCCGCGGAATTCTTCGAACTTGCCCGCATATCCATAGAACTCAACAATGCGCGCGCCAACAGCATCGTAGAAGAAGTAGCCGATCGCATATCCCGCAAGCCCACCGAGAACTGATGCCAGCGTGCAGACAGCGGCAATCCGCCAGGCAGCCGCGCGATCCGAAAGCACCATCGGCACGATCATTACATCCGGAGGGATCGGGAAGACCGAACTTTCCGCAAAAGAGACGAGCGCCAGCCACCAAATCGCTTGAGGATGCGCCGCCAGGCCGATGACCCAGTCGTAGAGCCGTTTGATCACCGCCGCCATCCCTCCGACGTCAGGCAGGCGCGCCGAAAGATTTTTGCGGCACGCCGCGGTTGAGCGAGAGATGCGTATGGATCCCCATCCAGGAGGCGTCAACGCCCGCGCGCCGCATACAGACCGTGCCCCGACCGGGCCGTGGGTAGGAATCGCCGTTGTCGTGGAACCCCGTTGATTCCCAGACCAGGACGGCAACCGCAAAAAGCCGGTCCGGCGAGACACGCACCTGCAGCGTATCGGTCAGAAAACGGAAGTCGTTGATCGTGCCCCAGATGCTTTTCCACTGCTTCTCGATGACAACTTCGCGCCCTTCAACGATATCCATCCAAGTACCGAAGGCGACAAGGTCCTCAGCGAACATCGGCCGGGCGGAGTCGTAGTCGACACTCGCCACATAACCGCTCCAAGTATCGAACCAAGCCTTGATCGAAGCGTGATCGTCTGCGATAGCGCTCATCCCGGTCTCCTGCGTTTGAAATTGGTGAGGATTTAGTAAACGGCGGCGTCTGATTTGGGAAGCGGCAAGTTGGCGCCATGGGATAGCAACGGCACATTGATCTGGCGCATGCGAGGGTTAGGTTGTTGGCGACGCAACTGGGGGAGGTGGCGAATGGCTTTGCCGCTGGAAAATATCCGAGTGCTTGACCTGACGCGGGCCGCCGCCGGACCGTTTGCAACGATGATTCTCGGTGATCTCGGCGCCGACGTGGTGAAGGTCGAGCCGACGCCGAAGGGCGACATGACCCGCCTGTGGGGTCCCTACGATCACGGTATCGGCATCTACTATCTCAGCATTAACCGCAACAAGCGCTGCCTCGGCATCGATTTCCGAAATTCGGATGGGCTGGCGACGCTGCAACGCCTGGCGGCGGAGGCCGATGTGGTGGTCGAGAATTTCAAACCCGGCACTGCGGAAGAGATGGGCCTCGGCTATGAAACCGTGAAAGCCAC
>DJKK01000266.1:0-1586 GCA_002434595.1 Alphaproteobacteria bacterium UBA6544
AGGCCGCTGTGCGTTTGGCAGGCGGAATTGTGGCGGGGCAGACGATCGGTATCTTCGGCGATTACGACGTCGACGGTGCGACTTCCGCGGCGTTGTTGCATCGTTTCATTGAAGCGGTCGGCGGCAAGATTGAGATTTACGTTCCCGACCGCATCAATGAGGGCTATGGCCCGAATTTGCCCGCATTACTGACGCTCAAGGGAAAGGGCATCGACCTTGTGGTGACGGTCGATTGCGGCATCACTGCGTTTGAGCCTTTGGCCGGTGCGGCAGAGGCTGGGATGGACGTGGTAGTGGTGGATCATCACGTGGCGGAACCGCGGCTGCCGGCAGCGGCCGCCGTGGTCAATCCGAACCGTCTCGACGATGACAGTGCCATGGGTGGGTTGGCGGCGGTCGGCGTGGTATTCTTACTGGTCATCGCACTCAACCGGCAGCTTAGGGCAGATGGCTGGTATCAAAACCGCGAAGAGCCAAATCTCATGCAATGGCTGGACTTGGTAGCACTCGGTACCGTTTGTGATGTTGTCCCGCTCGTTGGATTGAATCGTGCCTTTGTCTCGCAAGGGCTGAAGATTATGGCGCGCCGCAGCAATGTCGGTATCCGCGCACTTGCTGATGTCGCATCGGTCGACGAGGTGCCGACGGCCTATCACGCGGGCTTTATTCTTGGACCTCGGGTCAATGCCGGTGGGCGCGTGGGCGAGGCGGGTATGGGCGCTCGCTTGTTAACGACGCCGAATGCGGATGAAGCCCGTGATCTGGCCCTGCGACTGGATGCCTGGAACAAGGAGCGTCGTGAACTTGAGGTGCGTTGTCTTGAGGAAGCCGTCGAGCAGGTGGAACGCGATGGGATGGCGGATGGATTGGTCTATGCGACGGCCGAGAACTGGCACCCTGGCGTGATTGGTATCGTCGCCGGTCGTCTCAAGGATCGTTACAATCGCCCTGCTTGCGTCGTGGCTCGCGAGAACGGTTTGGGTAAAGGCTCCGGGCGCTCGGTCTCTGGCGTGGATCTCGGTGCCGCCGTCTTGGCGGCGAGACAGTCCGAATTGCTGGTTAATGGCGGCGGGCACCCGATGGCCGCCGGATTCACCGTGTCTGCCGACCAGGAGTCCGAACTGCGCGCGTTTCTCTCCAGTCATATCGAGCGTCAGGTGGGCGCGGGCGGTGTGGTGCGCCGACTGCGCATCGACGCAGCCGTGCAACCCTCTGGCGCAACGCCGGACCTCGCGTTAGACCTCGCACGATTAGCTCCCTTCGGTGCAGGTAACTCGGAACCCCGGTTCGTTTTACCGGCCGTTCGGATCGCCAAGGCGGATGTGGTTGGTGAGAATCATGTCCGGTGTTTTCTTGCTGGCGAAGGCGGAGGGCGCCTAAAGGCGATCAGTTTTCGCAGTCTCGGCGAACCACACGGCGACGCCATCCTACGGTCGAACGGATTGCCTCTGCACATCGCGGGGCATATTCGGCTCGATCGTTGGCAAGGTCGCGAAGATGCTCAGCTCATAATCGAAGATGTTGCCGAGGTAAACTGACGCGTTTACTCAATCGGAAAACGGCGGGGGAATTAGGACACCGCCGCC
>DJKK01000266.1:1873-3723 GCA_002434595.1 Alphaproteobacteria bacterium UBA6544
TACTCAATCGGAAAACGGCGGGGTAATTAGGACACCGCCGCCTGGCAGGTGCCGTGGGTGATGAGCGCGGCGGTGGAATTCTATCGTTTCAGATCAGATGCAATCTGTGCCATCTCATCGATCGCGCGGAAGGACTGTCCATTCATCGCAAAGCTTTGCTGGGCGATAATCATATTGTTGAACTCGATTGCGAGGTCGACTGTAGATGCCTCAAGGGAACCCCCTACAAAATTGCCCAAAGCGGATTGATCGGCTTCGAACAAGGATATATCGCCGGATCTCTGGTTCGTTGCGTAGTGTGTGTTTTGCCGCAGGTCCATCCTGTTTGGTTCAGTCACGACGGCGATGGGCAGCTTGTAAATCGTACGTGCAATACCATTTGAGAAATCGCCGATGATTTCACCTGTTTCGGCGAAGTTGATGCTGTCTAAAAAACCTGATGCATTACCGTTTGAGTTGAGGTCGAGTAGGGTGAAGTTGCCAGAAAACTGGAACATATTACTGAAGTCGGTAGTAATCGTCGCCGCACCGCCACCTGTGTTCGTGTAGGTCAGGTCAAGCGCCTGAGATGTGGGTGAGGTCAGTAGACCACTTTCATCGAACGTGAAAGTAATCGGCATTGCTGTGGTAACAGTGCCGTCGGACACCGTTGCCGTCAATTCCCATGTGTTTAAAGTGGCGGTCTTTGCAAAGCTATAATTGATATTATGCCCGGTACCAGTCTGGTCGAACACCTGGACATCCGCGGAGAAGGTTTCGCCGGTCACGGCATCGGGTTTGAGATTCATGCTGAGCGACGCGGTGGTTGATGCGCTTGCGGTGATAGTGAACGCATTGTTGTCGATACGGACCGGCTGCAGACTGCCGAGATCCGTACCGATCTGCAGTGTGCCTGTATCATCGGTTGGCCACGCCATGACTACATTGCCCTTTACGTCGGAAAGGAATAGTTGGTCAACGCCGCCGATATTGACGCTCTTGTTCAGCAATTGGCCGTTACGCGTTAGTTCGGTCGCGCCCGTACCAGCCTCTTCCGTGTTCGTTACGAAGAAGCCTCGACCTTGAATGGCGACATCTAGGGCACGGCCGGTGAATTCGACAGTGCCTTGCTTTTCGATAAAGAACTGCGTCGACGGCGCTGATCCCATATGGGCTTGTGTAGTGCGATTTGCCTCACGATTGATTTCGCCGATCATCTCGTTAAAGCGAGTGTGGCCGTGTTTGTAGCCTGGCGTCTGGATATTCACGATATTGTCGCTGATCGACTGCATTGCGTCGGTATGCCCACGCATGCCAGTAAATGCTGCCGAGAGGGAGCTGAACATGGTCATTTCGCGTTCTCCATCCCATAATTATGGGAACTTACAAGTCGTTGCGGATAACAAATGCAAGGTGAGTGCCAGAGTTATCTCAAAATAAACTTCTATAAATCAACATGTTAAAAGGGTGTCAGAATGGCAGGCTTTGGGCGAATGCCATTGCTACCGCAAAACGGCAATAACTGACCATCAGGGCGGCAAAATCGGGACTGCTGTCTTGACCCAGAGGGTTTCCGCCATTAAACAAACCAGCCAACAGACCCCTTCGTCTAGTGGCCTAGGACATCGCCCTTTCACGGCGAAAACACGGGTTCGAGTCCCGTAGGGGTCACCACTAATATCGTAAGTATCTAATATTTTTAGATAATAATGAAGGTTAGGAAGTCTGGCTTTCAAGGTTGGGAAGTTTTTGTTTCGTTTCTGTATCAAATATTGAGACCACTTACTCTTCCTTTGCCCTCTTTTGCCGCCGACTAACCACATTCTCAGCTAGCTTTTGGCGCCGCGTCGATCAAGACGATCGTGGCCGAC
>DJKK01000197.1:0-10224 GCA_002434595.1 Alphaproteobacteria bacterium UBA6544
GACATTAACCGGACAACTTCCCGGAAGGTCCGTCATTCGATCGGGATGGCAACCTTTTGGTTGTGTATATTCCGTTTGGCCAATTGCTGCGCGTCGCACCCGATGGGTCTCGGGATATGGCGGCGGAATACGACGGCGCAACCCGAATGGTCTCAAGATCCGAAATGACGGGTAGATATTCATCGCCGGATACAAGAATGGGATTATGCAGTTCGATCTCAACACCGGCGCGGTCTCCGAGCACCGCACGCACATTCGCACAGAGCCTTTTGCGGATGCAATGACCTCCACTTTGCGAGAAACGGCGATCTTTACTTTACCGATCAGGAACAGTCCGACACGCACCTCCCGGACGGTCGGGTCTTTCGGTTGACCCCCGTTGGAGATTTGGAATGCCTGATCGATTGCAGCGTCAGCCCGAGTGGGCTCGTGTTGAACAAGTCGGAGAACCTGCTGTTTGTCGGTACGACGTGCGCCTGCCAAGTATGGTGTATCCCATTCGTATTATAAGATTGGCTAAGTACGCTCACTGATCGGGAGATAGCGCTCCGAACAATGACGTGCTCGAGCGCCATTTCTCCACTTTTAGCTTCGCCATCATCACACTGCCATTTCGTAAACCCTTAATCGCAGATCAGGCCTGATAGACTTGACCGCGGGCGAAGAATGGGAATAGAAAACGCAATTGCGTAGCATTGTTAATTCGGGCGCCGCCGATATTTTATACGGTAGTGGCGGAATTGTGGCGGGTTATTGAATAGGGTGGGAAGTGCTGTGAGTAGCAAATACGAAGCGACCGGGGGCGCTGAACTGGTTTGCGAGGAAGTCGTAAAGCGAGTATTTCGCGAATTGCAGGAAAGCGGTGTCGCGGAGGAATCGGCTTTCGAATCTGCTACGACCGTGTACCGGCTTCATCATCCTGAAGTTCCCGAGCGGGAAGCGCGGTTTAGAATTGCCGAGTGGCTCGGCTGAGTTGGTTACTTAATTAAAGTAAGATTTTAGACGTCCTCCGCGCGAAGCCCCAGTAAAAATTCAAGCTTAGGCCGGTTCCGGCCCTGTTCTTACCTGCAGGAACGGGGTTAGTTTTTTAAGTCGATTAAAGTTTGCGAATGATTATCACTTGCGCGCATCCGTTCATATGGTTATTATGATAATGCGAATAATTCTCATAATAGGAGCCTTTTGGTTTCGATTATTACCTCGCTCAAGTTTGAGGCTTTATGAGTTCTCTCCAGGGGAGCCGCGAGTTATTAGGGAAATCTAATTCCTGATGCGTGGCTCCCCACTCCTCCTTGGGAAAGGTGTAAGGCCGAGATTTTCATTAACTGGCGGGGAAATATCGAGGAATACATGCGCCCAGATATACCAAACCCACGGAAAGATTCCTTTCCGCTAACTCGAATGCAGGATCTGGCTGAATCCGAAAGATTGATAATTGATATTTATCGGCGATGGATTGCGGGGATGCGATCGAACGATGACCGGCATTGGAGCGTCGTGTGGACGGAACTATCCGGTTTTTTAGGGATGAAGAGTGCGCGGGCGATTCTTGGAGGTTTGCAAAGTGTTATCGCGGGGATTGGCAGTAGTTCACGCCGGCCCCTTCAGCTGCACCCGCCGTGTTGTGGCTTCGTATGCCCGGACGAACTGCTCGTTATAAATTTAGTCGGGGCCTGCCAGCGTCGAAATTATGCCTTGGCGCGGAGCACAGCTGAATGGATGGTTTCCTCCAAAGGCAGGGCCAGTCTACTCGAAGGAGGGCGGCGAATCGCCGACGCGCTGACCGAGAGAGAAATCCTGCTGCCGGAGCGTGTGAGCCAAAAAACCAAAACCGACCACAGATCGTTTACTGCTTTCGATACCGACATCGTCAAGCCGCAACTTCGCGCAATTGCCGGAGGGCGCAGAGAAGCGGGGGTGGCTTAGCATACTGCTGGATCAGAGGCAGTAGCGTTCTAGGAAGCACCTTCGTACATGTGCTCCTGGATGTAGTTTGGCAGTCCGGCGAGATTGATGCGGGTCTGCTGCGTCTCGATCCAGTCGATATGTTCTTCGGTATCGTCCAAGATGTTCTCCAAGATTTCCCGGGAGACATAGTCCCGTTTTTCCTCGCAGATGGCGATCGCCTCTTTCAGGCAACCTTGGTTTTTTACTTCACTCCCCATGTCGCATTGAAAGGCTTCGGGCACGTCTTCGCCAATCTGGAGCTTGCCGAGGCTCTGCAGGTTCGGAAGCCCGTCCAGCATCAGGATCCGTTCCACAAGCTGGTCGGCGTGCTTCATCTCACCGATCGATTCTTCGTACACCTTGTCCGCAAGTCGCTTCAGACCCCAGTTCTTTAGCATGCGTGCATGTAGAAAATATTGATTGATAGCCGTCAATTCATTCTTGAGGATCAGATTTAGTTGCTGGATTACAACTGCGTCTCCTTGCATTACCAACTCCTTGTATTTTCCATGCGTCCTTTACTGTCCGTAAGTGTACTCGGCGGCTTAGAAAATAAACAGTATAACTTTTAAAAAAAAACCCATAAGAGATTGATAATAAATATCAATTAGGAATGCAATTGCGAGTGATTATCAGCCGCTGGGCATGCTCTTGAGCCTCCATTTTGCACGATCAATTTTATTCTAATGCTCTAATTCTAAAGGCAAGTCGGGCCGAGAATAATATTTGACTGCCCGCAAGCAGATCGCTTACGCGTTGAAGAAAAATGAGCAAGCCGACTGGACAAACAGTTCAGGTATTGATAATCATTCTCAATTGGTCTCGGAAAAAGTTTAGGTCAAATGTATATCTGCATCTGCAACGCCATAACGGATCGGGAGGTTAGGGTGGCCATCGACGCAGGCGCTAGAGATTGGTACGAAGTGCATTCCCATCACGGACACGAGCCGAATTGTGGCCAATGTGAATGCGATATCCTCGATCAGATTTCGCGATGTTGTGGGCCGATTATTTCTAAGCCTTTGTCTGGCACGCCTCGGGTCGCGCTTTCGGGAGGCGATTGAGATGCTTCTTTGGCAGGCCCTCAAACCCTAAGATATTCTTGCGGCCCTTTCTGGGATATTAAAGAGGCAGGAATCACTAAAGGTTCATGATAAGAAAGCGGCAGCGGGTGGCACATGCAGGCCTGCTTCCAGACCGACAATTTCTGATCAGGCATAGTCAACGCCAAACCCTATCTCATGAATGAATAATCATTCGCATTTTTTGCTTGCTCAATTGCTGCGGCTAGTTATCTTTCGTTTGTTTATGATAATCGTTCGCAAAAAGTTTTCTTAGAGGATCACTCATGCACAAAAGCACCACTCTCGGGGCGTCCGCCCTGACAATCGTCTTGCTGTCAGGGGCAGCAATCGCCGACGATATGGTCTATTCCGGCTTTCCCGTCACAGTGAATGGGTACACCGGTAAGAAGACAACCTCCGTTTCGTATACTGGACAGATCGCGCGCCACGTGCTGCACGATTCGTTGAAGAAATTGGCTAATTCCGGCAACGGAAAGCCCAATCCCGAACTCAAGGCCAAGATGCTGTCCTACTACAGTACCAAGGATAAGGGCCGCATGGTCATAGCGCCAAAGACCAAGGGGCCTTTCGCCATCAAACAGACGGGCGTCGATGACATCAGTAAGGGCAAGAACCTTGAAGGCAAGACCTATAAGGGTACGATCACGGGCATGCCGAATAACATGACCGGATCGGGGCTCGTCAAGTTCTGGATAGACAAGGCGTCCTCCGCCAACAAGGGCGTGGATATGGCCAATGGCTACAACTACGGCCAATTGATTTCGAAGTTCATCATGGGCGCTGTGTCTTATAACCAGGCAGTCGACAACTATCTCGACGAGAAGCTTGAGGCGGACAACAAGCCGAATAACAAGCCTTATAAGAAGGGTGCGCCTTATACCGGCAAGGAGCACTCATGGGATGAAGGCTTCGGTTATTTCGGCACGCCGGCTCATACACTGAAGTTGACGCCGCGAAACGTTTATGAAATTGCGAAGCAGGGCTCCAAGTCAAAGAAGCCGGAGGACGCTCTCGCATACGCCGACTACAATAAGGACGGCAAGGTCGACCTCAAGACGGAGATGACCTTTGGTCCCGCATACTATGCAGCCGGTTTTGATGCGTCCGTTTACGGCAAGAGCAACGGCACGGACTACTTGCACACGATTACTAAGGCGTTCCTTGACGGTCGCAAGTTGATCGACAGTGCCAAGGGCAAGAAGTTGACCGATGCACAACGTGCTACGCTGAAAGATCACGCAGCGACGATCTCTGCCAATTGGCAGAAGGTCCTGGCGGAAGCCACGTACAAGTATGCCGGTTCCGTCTACAAGGATTTGGAGAAGTTAAAGACGATCGTGGAAGCTAATGGCGATACCACGAAGCAGCTCAAGAAATACATCAAACATTGGGGTGAGCTGAAGGGTTTCAGCCTGGCGTTGCAGACGGGCAAGGAAAACCTTGGGGAGACCGCGACCCGCCTCAACCGTATGATCGGTTTCGGGCCATTGATGCCGAATCTTAGCCAAGTCGTTGATATAGACAGCAAAGGCAACTACGTGCGCGACCAGGGCGGTTCCTGGGGCGAGTACATGCTGCACATGGCGAAGATCCAGAAGTTGCTGATCGATAAGTTTGACGTCAAGGCGCGTAACAATGCGATCACCGGTGGTGTTGCTGAACTCACCAAGAAGCTTGGAGGAGGATCGAGCGCCGAAAACGATTAATTAATAGAGGCTCTTCACGCAAACTTGCCGGTACGGGATTGTTAAGTCTCCCCGTACCGGTAGATTTTTGGAGTACCGATGGAAGCGGTTCTTTCTGAATATTTCGGTCAACTGACGGACCCTTTCTTTAACCCTCAAAAGCGTGTCTTTGCGGGATATCTGTTTTCAGCCCTAGCGATTGCGTTCGTCGTGGCAATCGTGCACTCCCGCGGGTCGTGGCTAGGCGCATGGCGCGGTTTGTTTTCGCGGGATATTTGGTGGTCCAAATCCGCCCGTGCCGATTACCTGATACTTCTGACTAATCAGGCGGTCATGATGGGCGTCGTGCCACGCTTAATTACCAAGCTGGCCTTTGCTATGCTGTTGTTTGAGGCGATGCACATCTGGTTCGATGGCCGGCTCCTACTTTGGCCAAGCGCGCCCGGATGGATGATCGCGGCTGCATTTACCGTATTGCTTTTTCTGCTCGATGACGCTGCGAAGTACGTCGTGCATCGGGCACTTCACCGTTTTCCGGTCCTGTGGTGTTTTCACAAGGTGCATCATACGGCAGAGACCCTGACACCCTTCACGGTCTACCGCACGCATCCGGTCGAAGGCGTGATCTTCGCCCTCAGGACAGTTGTCGTGCAGGCGATTGCGACAGCTGGATTCATCTTCTTTTTTGGAGATCGGGCGGAACTGGTGACGCTGCTCGGTGCGAACGCCTTCCTGTTCGCCTTCAACGCGGCAGGCTCGAACCTGCGCCACAGTCATGTCTGGTTCGGTTACGGCCGAATCCTGGAACATGTTTTGATATCGCCGGCGCAACATCAGTTGCATCACTCGGTGGATCGTCATCACGGAGATGCTAATTTTGGAGCGGTCTTGGCGATTTGGGACTGGATTGGTGGTAGTCTCCAGTTTGCAGATAACGGGCCGCCTGAGCGCTTTGGCCTTAGCGACAATCGGTCCGATACACACGATCTCGCCACAATTTATCTAAAGCCCATGGTCGAGGCGGCACATTGCCTCTATCGGCCGATAAAAAAGGGAATTGTAATGATGAACGCTTTACTTTCTAACGGTTTTGCCCGCCGCACTGCCATCGGGGGGCTCGGCGCTCTTTTGTGTCTGTCGATCATGGTGGTGTCCGCGGCGGCGACAGAACTGAACATCTACTCGCACCGGCAACCCTTCCTGATCAAGCCGTTCATCGATGCCTACAAGGCCAAGACAGGCACTGAGATCAACATTGTATACGCATCAAAGGGGTTGGCCCAACGTCTTCAGGCGGAAGGTGGGCGTAGCCCAGCCGATGTGATCCTGACTGTTGATATCGCCCGACTTTATGTATACGCCGACAAGAAATTACTTGCGCCGGTTGAGTCTGATGTATTGTCGCGGAATGTCCCGAGCCATTTGCGGGCGCCAGACAACACGTGGTTTGCTTTCTCGAAGCGGGCACGGGTGGTCGCAATCGCGAACCGTTCGAAGGATGCCTTTGCGATAAAAAATTATGAAGACCTGGCGGATCCGAAGTGGCGCGGACGGATATGTACTCGCCCTGGTAGTCACGTCTACAACCGGGCGCTCGTTGCGTCGCTGATCCACGCCAAAGGTGTGGATGCTGCTGAAAAATGGGCAAGTGGTGTTATTGAAAACTTGGCGCGCCGCCCCCAAGGGAACGACAGAGCGCAGGTAAAGGCCATTTATGAAGGCGTTTGCGACATAGCGATTATCAATAATTACTACTACGGCAAGCTGAAGCATTCAGCCAAACCGGTGCAACGTGATTGGGCGGCTGCAGTAAAACTCATTTTCCCCAATCAGGATGGTCGAGGTGCCCATGTGAACATTTCTGGTGGCGGCGTGGCCAAGCATTCAAAGAATAAAGCAGAAGCAGTCCGATTCCTCGAGTTCTTGACCTCGAAGGCGGCACAGGATTTATACGGGTCGGTAAATTACGAATATCCCGTCAACCCGGCCGTCGACGTACCGAGAGAACTGCGTTCCTGGGGATCGTTCAGCGAGGATAAAATGCCCATCGCCCGTATCGCGAAACTGGCGCCTAAAGCACAGATGATTATTGACCGGGTGGGATGGTAGTACTCCGGCATGTAATTGATATTCGGGACTTTAGCCCCTGGTTAAATCCTTGGAAGCTGGCGACTATCCTCTTGGTCGTCGTGTTCATAACGCCAATTTTAGCGATTGTTGTAGCGGCCTCCGGCGACAGCGGCGGGCTATGGTCGCATCTATCGCAAACCGTGTTGCCGCGTTACGTCGTGAACACGCTCAGTTTGATGCTGGGTGTTGGTTTGTTAAGCCTGCTTTTCGGGATCAGCACGGCGTGGGTCGTTGTCCGCTATAGCTTTCCCGGCCGCCGTCTTTTGCAATGGATGCTATTGTTGCCCGCCGCGATGCCGGGATACCTGATCGCTTATACCTACACGGACTTCCTCGAATATGCGGGTCCGGTGCAGATGCTCCTGAGGGATTTTTTCGGCTGGGAGAGTGCGCGCGATTATTGGTTCCCTGAAATCCGTTCCATGGGTGGCGCGATTCTCGTGCTTGGCGCGGTGCTTTATCCTTATGTCTACATCATGGCACGCACGGCCTATCTCTTAACGCCGGTCTCGCTATTTGAGGTTTCGCGAGTGAATGGGAAGGGCCTTTTCTGGAATGTAGGGCTACCTCTTGCACGTCCAGCAATCGTCGCTGGGTTGGCTCTCGTCCTGATGGAAACCTTGTCGGATTTTGGAACGGTTGAGTTCTTCGCTATTGAGACCCTGACACTCGGAATCTTTAACGTCTGGCTTGGCATGAACAGCCTGACGGCAGCGGCACAAATTGCGACCTTCGGTTTTCTTTTCGTGTTTGTCCTGTTGACTGTCGAAGTGCTCTCGAGGGCGCAACGCAGATTCGTTGATACCACTCGTCGTTCTGCTTCTCTATCGCCGGAGCAAATTGGCGGGTGGCATGCTGTGGTCTTAATGGTTGTTTGCCTTACGCCGATCATAATCGGCTTTGCTGTGCCGGTCGCGGTGCTGTTGAACTTTGTGCTTCAGGGCTATTCGGTCGCGCTCGATGCAACAGTGATCGAGGCGGCGGGTAATTCGATCTTCATCGGCCTGGCAACGGCGGTCCTGGTTATTGCCACGGCTGCGTTAATCGGACTGGTATCGATGTTCGAAAAAGGCGTCTGGCTGCCGCGTTTCGCCGCGCTTGCCTCATTCGGCTATGCGTTTCCGGGGACGATTCTGGCCATTGGCGTCGTTACCGCCGGCGGAGCGGTCGATCGCGGTATTGCTGAGCTGTTCGATTGGGCGCTCGACGTCTCCTATGAGGGGTGGCTCACCAGTGGTGTTGGTTTGATCATTTTTGCGTGTATCGTGCGCTTCCAGGCGGTTGGATACGGCGCTGTTATGACCGGTCTTGGGCGTGTTTCACCGAGTATGATGGAGGCGAGCCGGACACTCGGTTGCGGCTTCGCAGAGAGCATCAAGCGGGTCATGCTGCCGTCAATACGGTTGTCCTGCATTGCGGGAGCCCTGTTGGTGTTCGTCGATGTTATGAAGGAGTTGCCGATGAGCCTGCTCCTTCGGCCGTTCAATTTCGAGACACTGGCGACGTTTGTGTATCAGTTTGCCAAGGACGAACTCCTCGAGGAGGCGGCCTTACCGGCATTGGCGATCGTCGCGACGGGGATCATACCGGTCGTTTTGATGAATGCGGCGCTCAATCGCATTCGCGAGCGGTAATTACGGGAATTTTCTCTTCTTAAGAGAATACGGAAAGACGAATAAAATCGTCTTTTATCAATTGGTTAATGGTGAATAAAAATAACACTTGCGCCGCTATCTATATTCGGGATATGCAAATGAGAGTCACTCGCAATCGCAATTAGATGTGCTCAATGTTATGAGGGTCCCACCTGGCACCCAACCCAAGCCGAAGGACGAGCCTGAGCTTACCTTCCAAACCGTCTTTCGGGGGTGCCACTCCGGTCTCGGCGTTTTGCCCCGAACGCGTCGTAGCTACCTCTCACGTGCGCTTGGGCGGACCGTCGAGACCGGAATCCAATCTCTTCAAAGGGAGCTCTATGGAAACCGAAGGTGATTTAGTCGGCCTCGTTCGCCAGCAACGTTTCCATCAGCTCAAGTTCGCCGAACAGTTTACCCTGTGGTCGGTGCGAATGTGGCTGCGGGCGTATTGTCGAGGATCGGAATTATTCACCACATTACATGAAGCTTTCGAAGTGGTCGGGATATCGGAAGCGGGAAAATCGTTCGATAACGGAATGGCGATTATTGCCGTCGGGACCCGTCGCGATCTTCTCTTCCTCGGTGTGGAGAGCCAATACGTCTCGCAGGACGAGGGCGATTTTCTCGAGGTGTTGGCCGCCTTTCAGAAGGGAGAAACCGAGCGGGCACTTGCCCGGTTGGATGTTTGGCTGCCGGTATCCGGCACGCGTATCGCCGGTCCTGCATTTGAAGAGTTCGCGTGCTGCCTAGCGAGGGGTGGTCTCTCGATCGGCGCCAATCAAGAAGGAAATCCAATCCAAATTAAGCTGCGGAATTTCGCTATTTCTGGCGCACGACTGCATTGAAATAGGAGCCAAGTCAGCCTAAGTTACTCTGCGCACCTCAAGGCAGCGAAGCTTATGCTTGAAAATACAATGACATTGGATCGGCTGACCCCAAATGAAGTCGCCGTGATCAAGGCAATTCGGCAGTGGCGGAAATTACCCGAGACGATACCGTGCGAGATCTTGACCGCTGAGACCGCCGAGCAGATTGCGGGGTTCGTCGCATATCTTTGGCGCACGGACCCTTATGCGGTGAAGGTCGGTTCGGGCTTGGACAACGATCTACACCTTTTCGAGGTGCAGCTGCTCTACGTCATTTCCGAACAAATGGCCGGTAACAATTTGACGACATCGGAGATTCTCGCGTGGTGGTTCGCAAATGACGAACAGGGCTACGCTAAGGCCAGTCTCAATTCGATCTGCGTGCAAATGCAGCTGGCGGGCACCGCAGTCAGCGCGGCGAATTGGATTCGAGGATGCTTCCGGGCGATGACGTGTCGACGCGTGCGCGGTGGGTCCCGCGACGCTCATGAACGGGCGTACGACGGCGTCGCGGAACCACAATCAGTCGCTATTCATTAAGGGAGTACTTCATATGTCCAACGATCGTCTTGTAGAGTTCGACAATCTGCACGTTCATTTTCCGAGTGTAGGGAAACCAGTTGAGGCCGTCCGCGGCGTAACATTTCACATTAATAAGGGTGAAACTGTTGGTGTCGTCGGTGAATCCGGTTCTGGAAAATCGGTCAGCGCCATGTCGCTCTTGCGTCTGAACGATATGGCCGGTGCGTATATGCCGGAAGGTCGCATTAAGCTGAACAGCGCAGATTTTGGTGAGGTCGATATCACAGAAGCAGAAGAGCCACTGATGCAGTCGATTCGCGGCAAGGAAATCGCCATGATCTTCCAGGAGCCG
>DJKK01000197.1:10534-12087 GCA_002434595.1 Alphaproteobacteria bacterium UBA6544
TGATCTTCCAGGAGCCGATGACCTGTCTCAACCCGGTTCTTTCTATTAAGACGCAACTTACGGAACCCTTACTTCAGCATCAAGGAATGACACTGCCAGAGGCGGAAGAGAAAGTCCTCGGCCTTCTGCGGCGTGTACGCATACCGGATCCGGAAAAGAAATTGGAGCAATATCCCCATCATCTTTCCGGTGGAATGCGTCAGCGCGCGATGATCGCCATGGCGCTCTGCTGCCAGCCGTCGCTTCTCATTGCGGATGAACCGACGACAGCATTGGACGTGACGATTCAGGCCCAGATCCTCGACCTCATCAAGGACCTGCAGGCTGAATACGAAATGTCGGTTATGTTCATAACGCACGACATGGCCGTGATCGCAGAGATGGCTGACCGTGTTGTTGTGATGTTTAACGGAAAGATCGTCGAGCAGGGGGATGCCGAACAGATCTTTCACGCACCACAACACGATTACACCAAGAAGCTGATTAATGCAGTGCCGCGGATCGGCAGTATGGCCGGCAAATCGGCACCTGAGAAATTTCCACTGGCCGCTGATTAGCACGGTTTCAGTGAGCGATAACAGCGAACCTAGAATTGAAGGGCAGCCTTAGCATGAGTGAGATTGCGGATAGTGAATACCTATTAGACGTTAAGAATTTGACTACCTATTTCGATATTACCGAAGGCATCATCGCGCAGCCGATTGCCCGGGTTCACGCGGTCGAAAACTTAAGCTTCGGCATCCGTCCGGGTGAGACTTTGAGCCTCGTTGGTGAGAGCGGTTGCGGCAAGACGACAACTGGCCGCACGATCATCGGACTGGAGAAAGCGACTGCCGGGGAAATCCATTTCGAAGGCAAGCGGGTGACGCTGCAGAGCTCTGACGAACGGCGAACTTTCTGCCAGAAAGTTCAAATGATCTTTCAGGATCCCTATTCATCTCTTAACCCGCGGATGTCTATCGCTGAAACGCTATCGGAACCCATTAGGGTTCACAAACTTGCTGCGGATAGAGAGGAAATCGATCAACGCATCGTCGACCTTATGAAGGTGGTGAATTTGCCACCGGAGTTCGTCCAAAGATATCCGCATGAGTTCAGTGGTGGTCAGCGGCAGCGTATTTCGATCGCGCGTGCGCTGGCCCTTGATCCAAGGCTCATCATTTGTGACGAAGCGGTCTCGGCGCTTGATGTCACGATCAAGGCGCAGGTCATCAACCTTCTGATGGACCTTCAAGAGGATTTAAATCTCTCATTCTTGTTCATTAGCCACGACATGGCGGTCGTTGAAAGGATAAGCCATCGCGTCGCGGTGATGTACCTGGGCCAGATCGTCGAAATTGGTTCGCGGGAAGATATCTTCGAAAACCCAGCGCATTCCTACACTAAGAAACTGCTTTCCGCTGTGCCGGTCGCGGACCCAAGAATGAGACGAACGGAGCGTTCGCTTGAGGCGGACGAAATTCCGAGCGCGACCAAGGACCTGAACTATGAACCGGTATTGGTGTCTTATGAAGAGATTTCGCCCAACCACTTTGTCGCGCGAGAATAGTGCT
>DJKK01000037.1 GCA_002434595.1 Alphaproteobacteria bacterium UBA6544
CTATGCCCGCCAAATTCCAATTTATGGCCTCGCGGATACACGGTTCGGACATCTGGACAAACAAATTTCGGAATCCGCGCGTCAGGTGTTGTCGCGACGGGTCGATGTCGTAGTGCATCCGCACTCGGGTGAAATTTGATGCCTTGCGCACGGTGGTCAGTTTGCTTTGTCTTTTTGTTGGTGTTGTTTGCGCCACCACTTTCCGCGCAGGACGACGTGCGCGTGCGCGGCCATGGGCATTCCGAGTTCGGGCGGCTGGTTTTTGATTGGCCGGCGAGCGTTGGATTCAAGGCTGAAATATCGGGGCGGAATTTAATTGTCCGGTTCGATCGGGCGATGAAAGCAGATTTCACAGCCGCCAGTAGTGCGTTGAACGATTATGCATCAGGAGTGGAGCTTTCAACGGACTATCGTACGGCATCGTTTCGCCTCAAGGGCGATTTCTCGCTGAGAAGCTTTGCGAACGGCAATTCTGTTGTGATCGATGTCCTTCGAAAGAAGAGTGCAGCATCGGCTTCGTCGGTGCCTCAGAGTGGTGGCGCCGCCCCTGCGCTCGGCGTCCGCAAAGGTCAGCATCCGAAGTACGATCGTTTGGTGTTCGATTGGACGCGCCCGGTTGAGTACAGTTTGGACAGGAATGGCGGCAGTGTGACGCTTAATTTCAATCGGCCCGCCCGGATAGATATTGCGAACGTGCGCAGCGGACTTGGCCGCGGGTTTGCAAATCCTTCGGCGACGGCGGAAGGCGGTCGATTGCGGTTTTCGGTAGGCGTTGCCACCGACGCGCGTATACGTCATTTCCGTGCGGGCACAAAAGTGGTTCTTGATGTTTTTCGGGACGGCACCACGCAAGAGACGAGACAGGCTGCGGCGGCGCCTCCCGCACAGGCAGCGCCCGTGGTGCCCGTAAAGCAGGAGGCGAAGGCTTCCGACACCGCGGCGCCAGGAGCCAAGCGCCCGATGTTGCTGGTCCCAAAATCGCCCGCGACCGCGCCGAAAGAAACGTCTGCCGCTTTGTCGAAGCCAGAGGCAGCCAAGAAACCGAAGCAAGTTGAGTCGAAGTCAGATGATGCAGCACCTCAAGCGAAAACCAAACCCGAAGGGGCACCAGCTGCCAGGAAGACGGTAGAGAAAGCCAAAGAAGAGCTAAAGGCCGGTGAGAAGCCGAAGGCTGCAGATGAACCGCAGGCAGCAGAGCAACCGACCGCCGCCGCGCAACCCGCAGCAGATGATAAGGCTGAAGAGAGCAAGCCCGAGGCTGCACTGGACCCTATAACTCTTGCCTTCGGATGGCCCGAAGTTGTCACAATGGCGACGTTCCGCCGGAATAAATACGTTTGGATCGTATTTGGGCAGCGAACAGTAATTCAAACAGCCCCTCTCCTGAAACAAAGCCGGGCACTGATCGAACGCCTGGATCAGGTACCTTCAGGGCGAGCGACGGTCTTGCGGGTGCAGACAAAAAACGACGGCATAAACGTTTCAAATATTCAGCTCAACGGAAGTAATTGGTTGATTGAATTCGCACAATCTCCCATGCGGCCAATTGATCAGATCGCATTTGGTGTGAGCCAGACTGATTCGCAGGGCGCTCAACTGCTCATGCCGCTCGAGGAATTTGGACAACTCTTTACGTTTACGGACCCTGATGTCGGCGATAGTTTGCAGGTCGTGACCGTCGCGCAACCTGGCCTCGGTATGGATGAGGAACGCGCATATCCGGAATTTCAGCTTCTTGCCTCGGCCCAGGGGGTCGCTGTAGAGACGTTCAATTCGGATCTTGTGCTCAACAAGCTACAGAAGGCAATCGTCTTCGGTGGACCCGAGGGGCTTTATGTTTCCGAAGTGGTGTCCGTACCGTCTAAACTCGATGCGAAGGCGCTCAGCCAGTTATCATTCGGCGCCATTGGCTCCCAAATTCTGGAACCCGCGAAATGGCAAAAGGGTGGATTGGATAAGCTGATCGAAGTCCGTCAGGAGTATATGAACGGCATTATAAAGCAAAGTCCGAGACGCCGCGCCAAGGGGCGTACAGAGCTGGCCCGCTATAACTTTTCGCACGGGTTTGCGCACGAGACACTGGGCATCATCGACGTTGTTGAGTTCACTGATCTGGAAGCCGCATCGGCCCCCGAGTTCGTCGCATTGAAGGGCGCTGCACTGGTACTCGCGGAGCGCGGGAAAGCGGCACAGAAGGCACTCAATGATTCGCGTCTAGATGGATACCAGGATATTTCGGTCTGGCGTGGCGCCGCGGACTATCTCATGGGCGACATCGCATCGGCATCGAAGAATTTTGATGCTGGTGATCCGTCTCTGCAAAATTACCCCAATCCACTGAAAGGGAAATTGCTGGTACCGCGCCTCGCGGTCGCGCTTGAAACCGGACAGACGGAGTTGGCGCAAAAGTGGCGTGAAAAGCTTGCCGATGAACTCGACGAACTCGGGCAGACGTATAAGGGGCGTTTGAGTTATTTGTTCGGCCGGTTGTATCGAGATGAGCTCGATTTTGATAATGCGGTAGGTGCATATCAGGTTGCGGCGGACAGCGGCGATGTATGGAGCGGGGTCCGCGCTGAGTACGAATTGGTCGATTTTAATCTCCAGCAGGAAACGATCGAGGTTTCCGAAGCCGTTCAACGTTTGGAGCGCTTGCGCTTTGCTTGGCGCGGCGACGCATTTGAACGCAAGGTGCTGGACAGACTGGCAGAGCTTTACGTTGCAGATAGCGCTTATCGGAATGGTCTCAACACCTTGAAGGTCATCGTAAGTTATTTCCCCAAACACCCGGACGCCCAGGCAGCTGCTCGGAAGATGAAGGATATTTTTCGTCGACTGTATATCGACGGAGAGGCCGACAATATTTCGCCTCTGAAGGCCCTTGCCCTCTATGACGAGTTTCGGGAGCTAACGCCAGCCGGGCCTGAAGGCAATCGGATGATTCAGAAGCTGGCCGAACGGTTGGTCAATGTGGACTTATTGGACAAGGCGTCGGACGTGCTCGGCCATCAGGTCAAATTCCGGTTGAAGGGTGAAGAGAAGGCTGCGGTTGGCACGAAGCTGGCGCTGATCCGCCTGATTGCCCGTGATCCGCAGGGTGCGCTGGATGCCCTGAGAGACAGCTACCATCTGAAGGTCTCGATCGAGATCGAGGATGATCGGCGCCGTATTCGTGCCAAGGCCGAGTTCGAATTGGGCAAGGCGAATGACGCAATCGCGCTTCTTGCCGGCGATGTGAGCCGTGAGGCCGACCAATTACGCAGCGCAATTTATTTCCGTGAGCGGAATTGGGGAGAAGCGGCTAAGGTTTATCAGCGGTTGGTCGGCGGTCCTCCGGAAGAGGGCGAAACGGTTGACGGAGATGCAGGGCGTACGGCCCTTTTATGGGCGGTCGCGCTGAAACTCAATCGGGACGAAGAGGGGTTGCGTCAACTGTTCGACCTTTATGGCCCGGGGATGAAAGGGAGCCCCTTGGCGGCGACCTTCGACTATATCGCGCGGCCCTCGGATGGTGTCGGTTTCGATGCCGGCACGATCCAGAAGCGGATCGCCGATGTTGACCAATTCCAGGCGTTTATGAAAAACTACCGTGAACGCCTGCTGAACAGCGGCGGAGGCGAAGCGAAACCGGAGGCTCAAACATCGCGCAGCCGCGATTCATCCACACCGAATGGTTAATTCCCGGTAAGGCTCGTTACCTCTTCCGGTCTCGGGCTTTTATTTAGTTCGCTATACCTCGCCGAAACTCTGCACTAGGCTGCCGACAACGAGGTACCAGCCGTCCACAAGGACGAAGAAAATCAGCTTGAACGGTAGCGAAATCATGACCGGTGGTAGCATCATCATACCCATCGACATGAGGACCGAAGCCACGACCATGTCGATGATCAGAAAGGGTATGAAGATCAGGAAACCGATTTCGAAGGCCCTTCTCAATTCGGAGATCATGTATGCCGGTACGATTACACGCAGCGGCATATCCGCGAGATTGTCGATCGTTCCCACGTTTGCGATTTGACGGAACAGGTCGACATCCTTTTCCCTTACATGGCGGATCATAAAGGCCCTTACCGGTGCGAGTGTCCGATCGAGAGCCTGTTCCTCGGTAATCTGTTCGTCGATTAAGGGAGCGATACCGGCGTCGTACGCCTGTTCGAGTGTCGGCTGCATAATGAAGAATGTGAGGAACAGGGCAAGGCTGATCATGACCGAATTAGGCGGCGCGCCTTGAGTGCCGAGAGCGGTTCGTAACAGCGACAGGACAATCACAATCCGCGTGAAGGATGTCACCATCAGGAGAATGGATGGCGCGAGTGTCACAACGGTGAGCAGGACCACCAATTGGACGATGCGGGCCGTCGCACTACCACCTTCGCCGAAATCCAGGTTCACGCTTTGAGCCGCGGCCGGTTCTGCTAAGACTATACTAAGCAACAGGAAGATCGCAGATGCGCGCATCGCGTGCTGTATCGAAGAAATCATTGGCGAGCGTTCCTCAAAGAGCGAACAAAGGCCCTGAATGGGCTGGAATCTGTTTGGGACGAATTTTCGGTATCCTCTGAATTCTCTTCTGTTTCCGGGGGAATAATGCCGCCCTCAATCAGGAGATCGTCATGAGCACCGAGCAAAACCAGGTGCTCTAAATCGTCACGCCGGATCAAGATAAGGCGCCTGCGTGCATCGATACCAATGGCGTCGACAACAGCGATGCGCCGGCGACCGTTGCGTGATCTTGCGTTGAACTTGATGGCGCCGCCAAGACCGTAATGGCGCATGACAAGTGTGACTAAGCCGATAAGCCCAATGACAAAGGCAAGAGCGAAGAAAAACTGAATGTAATGCGCAAAATCCAAATCCATCGCGGAACGACTCCGTTATGGTCGTCGGTACTGGGTATCGCTGGCTTATCTGCCGGCTTCGGCGTCGCCACCTTGCTGCTCGTCAGAGATTTCGGAGATATAGTCTGCATAAGCCTTCAGATCATTTAAAAGGGCGTTTAGCGGTTCTCTAACCTCGCTGGCATCCTCCGGCGAAAGTTCGGCCACTGCTTCGCAGGCGCCATCGACCTTGGCCTGCATCGCATTCATGTCCAGGTACTGGCCTTCCTTGAGTTTATCTTTTCCCATTGCAACTATACTGCGCAGGGCCTCGATTTCCGAGATAATCTCATCTTTTGTCATGATGTCTGTCCTACTCCTGGCGTTTGCGTGCCGTTTGCCATGTAAACATACCTTAAAATCTCGGCAACCGCGATGAAGGCTTCGACAGGAATTTCCGAATCGATATAAGCCGATGCTAGCAGTTGGGCCAGATCAGCATCCTCTCTGACCTTTACGCCTTCGGCAAATGCAATTTCGAGGATCTTGTCGGCGGTCGTGCCGCGGCCCGATGCCACGACTTTTGGCAGAGAATCTACCCCTGTTGGCTGATGCGCGATTGCGACCGCGATGGAAGTATTTTCCTGCTCTCCGGAATTTTTGGCAGTTCGAGGTCTATTGCCGCCGGATCTGGTGATCTTTTTCACGGGTGCGTCCTCCGTATCTCTAGCAGGTCTTGCGCTCCGGAATAATTCTCGAGAGACACGGGCCCGAGAAAGGTGCCCAGTATTTGTGTCAGCTTTAGATTAGTTTTGTTTTTTTTAAACAATAGTTTACTTAGTATTATCAGTTTTTCCGATAGTTTTGTGCAAGTTAGTGCAAGCTTCGGTCCCAAAAGGCCTTCCTAATCACACTACTTCGTCGACGTCCTGCAAGACAGTTAGATTTGATTTCAAAAGCATATATATAATTTATATATATGTCTAAACAGTATGTGTCAGGAACTATTCCGGGAAATAGTTTATTTATATTTATTTTTATTTGATAGTATTTATATAAATGTGTATCAATACTATATTAAATGTATTGACTTAAAGTTGGCATGGGTCATGCATTTAATTCCGCGGATGGATGAGGCGCGGTCCCAAGACCGCAGGAACGGCCGTAAAGGCCGGAGGATGGAATAGAATGGATATGAACAAGATAGCCGTATTCCGTATGACGACCGGCAAGATGAGCTGGTTGGCGGAACGGCAGCGCGTTCTTTCTCAGAATATTGCGAACTCGGACACCCCGAAATATCGCCCGAGAGACCTGCAAAAGGTCGATTTTCGTCAGCATGTAAGACGCCTCGATGTCATGAAGCTCAAACAGACGCACGTCAATCATATGTCTCTCGGCGTCGAAGAGCGGAAGTTCAAGTTCGAGCCCCAGAGAGACCCTTACGAAACTGCACCTGGCGGAAACGCCGTCGTCTTGGAAGAACAGATGGTCAAAGTGGCGCAAACGATCGGCGACTACGAATTGTTGACGTCGCTGTATCGCAAGCATGCCGGCATGTTGAAAATCGCCCTTGGCAAGGGCCAAGGACAGTAGGGAGGGGATCATGGGTGATAATCTGAAAACGGCGATGGCAATTTCAGCGACCGGAATGCGAACCCAAGGCTTTCGTCTTAAGGTCGTAGCGCAGAATATTGCGAACGTTTCTACGACGGCAGACCGGACGGGTGGTGAGCCTTATCGCCGAAAAATCGTAACTTTCGAAAACTTTATGAATCGGGAACTGAATGCCAAGACGGTACGAATCCAGAAAGTCCATGAGGATCCGTCCGAATTCAGGCTCAAATACGACCCGACCCATCCGGCGGCTGACGAACAGGGCATGGTGCAATTGCCGAACGTTAATACGTTGGTTGAAACGATGGACATGCGCGAGGCGCAGCGAAGCTACGAAGCCAATTTGAGCATGATTGAGGCTTCGAAGACTTTAGTATCGCGCACGATTGGCCTTTTGCGTTAATATAATAAGATGCGGAGGTTATTTTTATGGCGATTAATCCGATTGATGCGGCAGCTGCCTTTAACAAGGCGGCGAAACTTGGCGGAAGCGAGGGCATGGACGCTCGTGTCAAGCCGGGTCAGAGTAGTTTTGTCGATCTGGTCAAGGAAGTGGCGAGAGAGTCAATCCAGGCCGGAAAGGCATCGGAGCGGGTTACCGCGTCTGCCGTGGCGGGCGAGGCAGACCTGACCGAGGTCGTGACTGCGGTATCGAACGCCGAGATGACCTTGCAAACTGTCGTCGCCGTGCGTGATCGCGTTCTCGCCGCTTACCAACAAATTATGCGGATGCCGATCTAGGCTCAGGGCATGAACGAGGCACAAGCCCTGGATTTCATGCGGGATGCGATCCTGACGTTGCTTCAGGTCACCGCACCGATAATGCTGGTGGGCCTTATTGTGGGCCTGATCATCTCATTGTTCCAGGCACTGACTTCCATTCAGGAAATGACGCTCACTTTCGTTCCGAAGATATTGATCGTCTTTTTTTCCTTGATCGTGTTCCTGCCATTTATGCTCGCGACCATGCGGACCTTCATGGAAGGTGTGGCTGACAAGATAATTGGCCTCGGTAGCGGATAAGCACGCGCTAATGTTTTATCAGCCGCTGTCTGCTGAGGTATTCGCGTATTTCCTTGTTTTTACGCGCCTCGGCGCGACTTTGGTCGTGCTACCTGGTATTGGCGAGCAGTACATTTCGCTGCGGGTTCGCCTGCTGTTTGCGTTTGGGTTAACAGCTGTCGTTACACCGGTGGTTTCGGAACGTCTTCCCGCACTTCCGGCCGATGTGAGCGGACTATTTATTCTAGTCGCCAGCGAGATCCTGATCGGATTTGCGATCGGTATGATTGTGCGGTTCCTGTTCACTGCCCTGGCTTGGGGTGGCACAATTATATCTTTTCTGAGCGGATTTTCCGCTGCCCAGGTTTTTAACCCCATGCTGGCAGACCAAGGGACGCTGCCCGCCGTCCTGCTGTCGTTGGGTGGATTGCTCCTAGTTTATGCGACGGATACACATCACCTAATATTCTTCGCTATTTCGGACAGCTACAATCTGTTCGTTCCAGGTGTAGCGCCCATCCTTGGCGAATTCGCGGAAACATTTGCGATCCTGCTTGGCAAAAGTTTTGTCCTGGCCATGCAGTTTGCAACGCCTTTTATCGTATTCGCTATCGTGTTTTACACGGGAATGGGTTTGCTTGCCCGGCTGCAGCCTCAGATGCCGGTCTTTTTTGTGGCACTTCCGCTTCAGATTATGATTGCGCTCGTCATTTTCTCGCTGGTTATATCGTCGACATTGTTATGGTTCATTGAGAGTTTCGAGGCTTCGCTGAACTTCTTTTTTGTGCCAAACTAGGAAATCATGTCGGAAGATACAGACAAGTCATCAAAAACAGAAGAACCGACGGCCAAGAAGCTCGCGGACGCGCGCGAGAAAGGGTCGGTTGCGGTCAGCAGGGAGATCAATACTTTCATGCTGCTGCTGGCGGGTGCCGTCGTGTTGATCATGTTTGCGGACGATATGGCGGCTGATCTCCGGAACATGCTGATGAAATTTATCGAGCAGCCGCACGCCATCCCATTTGATGGCGGCAATATGATCGACGTTCTCTCGAAGGTCCTGATCGATTTCCTGCGGATTTTATCTTTGCCGTTCATTCTTTTTACCGTCGTCGCAATCGGCGCTGGCGTAATCCAAAATGGCTTCGCGTTCTCGCCGAAGGCGCTGCAACCGAAATTAAGTAAATTCAACCCTATAACCGGCGCGAAGCGTATCTTTTCGGGCAAGCAGGTTGTCGAGTTCGTCAAAGGCATTATCAAGATAGGAATTGTCGGAAGCGTTTTGGCCGTCCTGCTCTTGCCGACCTTTGAGCACATCGACGTCTTGCCGACACACGATGTCGCATTCTTGCCGGGCCAATTGCACGAGCTGGTAGTCATACTGTTCACGGGTGTATTGGCGGTGATGATTGTCATCGCAATCATCGACCTCTTGTATCAGCGTTGGGAGCACAATCGCGATCTGCGTATGACCAAACAGGAAGTGAAGGACGAACAGAAGACGACCGAAGGCGACCCAACAGCGAAGCAGCGCTTGCGGAAGGTGCGAATGGAGCGTGCGCAGCGCCGCATGATGCAAGCAGTGCCGGACGCTGATGTCGTGATAACCAACCCGACGCACTTTGCCGTCGCAATGAAATACGATCCAGAGACCATGAGCGCTCCTGTCGTCGTTGCCAAAGGGCAAGACCTCGTCGCGTTCAAGATTCGCGAAATCGCCGAGGAACTCGACATTACGATCATGGAGAACAAGGCGCTCGCGCAGGCACTTTATTTTGGCGTTGATATCGATGAAGAAGTGCCGGAAGAGCATTACCAGGCAGTTGCAGAGATCATCAGTTATGTTTGGAACGTTAGAGGGCGCACCATGCCAGGACAGGACACCGCGGACGCCGGTATGGCTACTGCTGGTTGACGCCTGGCTAAGCCCGAACGCCTCATACTAAGCGGTGCCATTAGCATAGAATCTAATTTTCAGCGTTACTTCGGCAAACTGTCAGTGGGCGCTGTCCTATTGGACAGTGATTACAAGATCTGCAATTTCAATAGCGAGTTTCGGGAACTGGTTGGGAATGAGGAACCGGCCGAAATTTCGTTTGTCAGCTTCTTGGCTGAGGAGGTACGGGCGGCCGCCACTGAACGGTTTGCCGACGTGCTCCATGGCGCCGGTGGAGGTATGCCGGTCGTGCGGACGGTGTAGACATCTCTATCTCCCTATACCCCGCACCCTTAATCAATGGCGGGGACGAGGCTGCCAGAATTCTTTTGCATCTGGTCTAAACGATCGAGCAGAAACGTTTGGAGGCCCGGTTCGCCAAAATGCAGAAGATGCAGGCAGTCGGTCAGTTTGCCGGCGGAATTGCCCACGACTTCAACAATCTTCTGACCGCGATGATAGGTTTCTGTGATCTGCTCCTCCAACGTTACCGACCGTGAGAACAGGCCTTCGCTGACGTAATGCAGATCAAGCAGAATGCAAACCGAGGTGCATCATTAGTCCGTCAATTGCTCGCCTTCTTATGCCGAAGGGCGGCGGAGCCGAAGTCGTCCGGGCGGCACGCGAGACGGCACCAGACATTCCCGTCATTTTCAATTCCGGTAATACTCAGGATTCAGTCGCTCAAGAGGTCGAGTCGATACAGAATCTCCGATTTCTCGCGAGGCCGTTCATTTTAAAGCGTTTGGCAGTTACGATGAGAAATACACTCAATGACTCGCGTGGCGTTAATCTATGATGTCTCTTAGCCATTGATTTTAAATTATAAAAAAAAGAACAAAAAAAGAACTTGAGTGTTTGAACAAAAGGGGTACATTTGGCTCACAACTTCATTAACGACGCCAAGAGCCACGAGGCCTTGAGCAACAGGCAAGGGAGAAGCAATATGGCCGTCACCCCACTGCACCTCGTCGAAAAGGACGCTATGGACAAGGAAAAAGCACTTGAGGCAGCGCTCGGTCAGATCGAGCGGTCCTTCGGCAAAGGCTCGATTATGAAGCTCGGCCAGCGCGAGCAGGCAGTGGATATTGAAGCCGTCTCAACAGGCTCTCTCGGCCTCGATATCGCGCTTGGGATTGGCGGCTTGCCTCGTGGACGCGTTGTAGAGATCTACGGGCCTGAGAGTTCAGGAAAAACGACCTTGGCGCTGCATGTCATAGCCGAAGCGCAAAAAACCGGTGGCACCTGCGCCTTCGTCGATGCAGAACATGCGCTCGATCCTGGTTACGCCAAGAAGCTCGGCGTGGATATCGACGATCTGCTGATCTCGCAGCCCGACGCCGGAGAGCAAGCGCTTGAGATCGCCGATACGTTAGTGCGGTCCGGCGCTGTTGATGTTTTGGTGATCGATTCCGTTGCGGCATTGGTGCCGCGAGCCGAACTCGAAGGTGAGATGGGTGACAGCCATGTCGGTCTGCACGCCCGGTTGATGAGTCAGGCACTTCGTAAACTGACCGGCTCGATCAATCGTTCGCGTTGCATGGTTATCTTCATCAATCAGATTCGCATGAAAATCGGTGTCATGTTCGGCAGTCCCGAGACGACCACCGGTGGCAATGCGCTCAAATTCTACGCCAGCGTGCGGCTGGATATTCGCCGAATTGGAGCTATTAAGGACCGTGACGACGTGGTGGGCAATCAGACTAGGGTAAAAGTGGTCAAAAACAAAATGGCGCCACCTTTCAAAATGGTTGAATTCGATATCATGTACGGCGAGGGAGTTTCGAAGACCGGCGAACTGCTTGACCTTGGTGTCGCGGGTGGAATCGTTGAGAAATCTGGCGCCTGGTTCTCCTACGACAGTCAGCGCATCGGTCAAGGTCGGCAGAATGCGAAGGAATTCCTTAAGGAAAACATTGAGATTGCTGACGCCATCGAACGTCGCGTGCGCGAGAATGCGGGTCTGATTTCCGAACAGATGCTCGAAGGAGGTCCAAATGAAAGTGATGACGAGGACGTCTCGGCGATTGCGGCGGAGGCCGAAGCGGACTGATCATCGCATTTTCAGGTGATGCGGATGGCGCCCTTGCGGCGCCATTTTGCTGTCTGGGCTTCGAGGGAACTTGCGGGCCGCCGCTAGACTTCATATTGGGTGCGGGGTAGAACGCCTTGAACGTTTGCAACGAGTGTTTGCCGTGTTGCAGCGTATGAATGCAAGGGGAATTTGGCCGTGCGAGACATGGCGAGACAGAGAACGGCTTCATGACGAGTGTGAGCGATATCCGCAGCGGCTTTCTCGACTACTTTGCGAAGAATGGACATGAGATAGTGTCCTCTTCGCCGCTAGTGCCGAGAAATGACCCCACACTGTTGTTTACCAATGCAGGCATGGTTCAGTTCAAGAATGTCTTTGTCGGTTCCGAACAGCGGCCCTATTCCCGGGCGACGACGTCGCAGAAATGCGTTCGTGCCGGTGGTAAGCACAATGACTTGGAGAATGTCGGTTACACTGCCCGACACCACACGTTCTTCGAGATGCTGGGGAACTTTTCCTTTGGTGATTATTTTAAAGATGTGGCAATCGAGCTAGCTTGGAATTTAGTAACCAAGGAATATGGCCTCGACCCGTCGCGCTTATTGGTGACGGTGTATTCGGAGGATAAGGACGCGGCGGCTTTATGGCGGAAGATCGCTGGGCTTTCAGACGACAAGATCATCCGCATTCCAACGTCGGACAATTTTTGGGCAATGGGCGATACGGGTCCCTGTGGACCGTGCTCCGAGATTTTCTACGACCACGGCCCATCCATACCGGGAGGACCTCCGGGTAGCGCCGACGAAGATGGTGACCGGTTCATAGAAATATGGAACCTGGTCTTCATGCAATTTGAACAATTGACGCCGAAAGAAAGGATAAGTCTCCCAAAACCTTCGATCGATACGGGTATGGGGTTGGAGCGAATTGCCGCTCTTTTGCAAGGCAAGCACGACAATTACGACACGGATTTGATCCGCGCATTGATCGAGGCCTCAGCGGAAGCCTCCGATACGCCGGCCGACGGAGACCGGGCGGTGTCGCACCGTGTCATTGCCGATCATCTGCGGGCCTGTAGCTTCCTGATTGCAGATGGCGTATTGCCGTTGAACGAGGGTCGGGGCTACGTATTGCGGCGGATCATGCGCCGCGGGATGCGTCATGCGCATCTGTTGGGCTGTCGTGAACCGTTGATGTGGCGCCTTGTGTCCGCGCTGGTGACGGAGATGGGTCACGCGTTCCCGGAACTTGTCCGCGCGAGAGCGCTTATCGAGGAAACATTCAAACTCGAAGAGACACGCTTCAAGGAAATGCTGGCGCGCGGATTGCGGTTACTCGAGGACGAGACGAACAAACTCGGGGATGGGGAAACGCTCTCAGGTGATGTCGCCTTCCGTCTCTACGACACGTTTGGATTTCCACTTGACCTCACGCAGGACATTTTGCGCGGGCAGGGCCGCCAGGTTGACGAGGCGGGATTCGATGTTGCAATGGACCGGCAACGGGAGGCCGCGCGCAAGGCGTGGGCAGGTTCGGGAGAGGCGGCGACAGAAGAGGTCTGGTTCGACGTTCGCGAGGAGAGTGGGGTCACTGAGTTTCTCGGCTACGACACCGAAGTAGCTGAAGGCGTGATCGCATCGATCGTCGTGGATGGGCAGTCTGCTGAAAGACTGGAAGCTGGGCAGAGCGGCATGGTCGTGACCAATCAGACGCCGTTCTACGCGGAGTCTGGCGGGCAGATGGGCGATGAGGGCTTGATCTTTACGTCCGAAGGGGCGGAATTCGCAGTAAGTGATACGGTGAAGCGCTTCGATGACCTGCATGTTCACGTTGGTGAAATGCGACGGGGATCGCTCGCTAAAGAGGATGCCGTAGAGATGTGCGTCGACGGTGATCGGCGAACCCGCCTGCGGGCGAACCACTCCGTCACCCATTTGCTTCATGCCTCACTTCGTGAGCGCCTCGGTGATCATGTGGCGCAAAAGGGATCACTGGTTGCGCCGGACTATCTTCGTTTCGACTTCAGCCATCCCAAAGCGGTCACTGTGGAAGAACTGCTCGCGATTGAGGCAGATGTGAACGACCGTATTCGCGAAAACGCGTCCGTGGTCACCCTGCAGATGACGCCGGATGAGGCGCAGAAGGCCGGTGCCGTCGCTCTTTTTGGCGAGAAATACGGTAACGAAGTCCGGGTTGTCTCGATGGGCGATGCAAAGCCGGATAGAGAATTGCCGTATTCGATGGAATTGTGCGGTGGCACCCATGTTCGTCGTACCGGCGATATCGGTGTCTTCAAGATTACATCGGAATCCGCCGTGGCCGCGGGTGTGCGGCGGGTCGAAGCGATGACCGGAGCGGCGGCGCTCGGTCATATTGCAACGCGTGAGGCGATTGTCGCCGATGCGGCTCAGGTGCTGAATGGGGCTCCGGGTGACATCCCGGCGCGGGTCAACGCGCTGCTTCAGGAACGGCGTGCTATGGAGCGCGAGATGACGGAGCTTCGCCGTAAGCTGGCCGAGGGTGGCGGCGCGGCGTCTTCCCCGGCTGTGCGCGACGTAAATGGCATTTCCATTGCGACGCGTCTTCTTGAAGATGTTCCCGCAAAAGAGCTCAAGCCGCTCGTCGATTCTCTCAAGGTGCAGGTCGGCTCCGGTATTGTAGCTGTGGTGTCTGTCAGTGACGGGAAGGCATCGCTGGTCGTCGGCGTAACTGAGGATTTGACGGAGCGTGTCAATGCCATTGATCTGGTACGTGCAGGGTCTGCCGTGGTCGGCGGAAAGGGCGGCGGTGGTCGGCCCGATATGGCGCAGGCGGGTGGCCCTGACGGTTCAGCGGGAGCGGCTGCCCTTAAGGCAATCGAGGAAGCTGTCGCGTCGGTATGACCGCGCGCGGTCTTGCTAGACCGAGCCCGTCGATCTAGGTTCTCTCACTAC
>DJKK01000226.1 GCA_002434595.1 Alphaproteobacteria bacterium UBA6544
TGCGAAAATGGCGTATGCGATACTATCGTGTCTGCATTCTGCCTACAGCAGCATCGGCGTTAACCGTTTTCCACTGACCTGTATCGAGAGCCCAAAAGAAGAGATGTCCGCATCGTAGCACGCACGTTTGCCGGATTGGAGGAAACGCTGCCAAGCGATGCGTTCGCATTTCCACCTGACCCGTAATACACGGCGGTGAAGGTCTCTTTCTTGACGTCTAGTGCTCCAGATATCGACCCGTCGCCGGTTCGCTTGACCATTTCACCAAGCACCTCACTTGTGCCATTGGGCATCACTTTGGACACAGCTCTCAAGACCGCCGTTGGCGTAAATCGAGAGGTCGCGCAAACGTTCCTTGAGAATGGCGA
Source organism: Alphaproteobacteria bacterium UBA6544 (assembly GCA_002434595.1). Taxonomy (GTDB): domain Bacteria; phylum Pseudomonadota; class Alphaproteobacteria; order UBA8366; family UBA8366; genus UBA6544. The sequence continues at coordinate 369 of DJKK01000226.1, forward strand.
CGACCGCGGTAAGGCGGTCCGCCAGGTCAATCGGTTGATCGCCGAGCTGCCACGCACAACGCAAGTGTAAGAGATTCCACGCTATAACGTGCCAATCAAACGGAGCCCGATCCGGACATACGGGAGTGGGTCGGGCAAATCTATCGCAACTGCGGCAAGTCTGCGGAAACGTCAATGCATTTCGCCGTTCACTGTTGCCTCGTCGATTGGCATCATCGATCTATGTCGAAGACGAACAAGAAGTTCTGGTCCGCCTTGGCAGGCTTCTAAGCTGGCCGATCGGTAGGCCGCGCCACGAGTTCCGTTCGATCGATTGATCTGAAACCCAGTCTCAATATATCTGCGGCACCCTCGAAGACCCGGTCGCGCCAGTCGTCCGCATCCGGGTAAAAGAGCCCATTGAAACGGCCGTTGCCGGCCGCTTCCGCTTCGTGTCGACTCAATAAAGAATCGAGAACGGTGGTCAGAGAATAGCATCCGAATTCCAAAACGACCGACGTCATCTGGCGGTTCGGCAGTGTCGCCGCCAGCCCGCGCGCGACGGGGCCCCTTAAATTGGAAATAGCAACACCGTTCGCCGCGCCACGCGCACCGAACATCTCGATGGCGCGGGCTTCGTCCTCCGAACCAGGTAGATGACACGAAACAACCTCCGCTTCGCCATACGATCCGGAACCGGTTCGCACATCGAGGAAAACCAAGTGCCGTGCCGACGTCAGGAAACGCTCCGCCACGTTCGACAAGACATGCCTACACCATTGTAGCTGCTCATAATCCTGCGGCGACGGCGCTCCGGGACTTTCCTCGTTAAGACGAAATTCCGCAGCCGCCAAGAGCGAATCATCCCACTCCGTCGCAACGGCAGTCGGCTCGATCAAATCGTTCCACTCCGCCGCCTCAAACGCGGACGGCCAAACCGTGTGCACCAATACCAATGCGAACGTATTTGGCAGTTCGATTTGCAGACCAGTTCTTAGTAGGGCGGTTTGAATGCCCGAAGCGCATAGCCCTTCCGCCATACGCCCTCCCGGACAAAGCACGATAACTGTTTCGGCGTCAGCCGTACCGGCCCGAGCAACATCGATATGAACGGGAAACTCGGCTTGATCTTCACGGGGCGCTTCGAAGGACGCGACCGGCAGCCGTGCGTCCAGACAAGCCGACAGAAACCTACGTCGCGCATCAGCCGGATCCATGGAAAAATGTTGGGCCGCGGTCATTTTTTGTTCGCCATGCCATCAATTTGGCGAAGTTCGTTCGGCAAGGCAATTCCGATTTGCGACAGCGCCATTCCACCTTCATGCTTTGTAAATGCGATTTTCAAAACTGTTGATAGCATTGTTTTCACCTCCGCCACCTTTGCTAACGCAGACCAGACAGACAACCGCCTCGACTGCCTTTTCGAACCCCTAAAGGAGACCAAGACCCAAGACGTCGCGCTCTCGGTAACGTCTGTAATTTGGTCCATTTAGCTAGATTCGGATGACGGCGTTTCCGACGAACTGATGCGCCGCGGTGTCGCGGCCATGAGGGCCAGACGACACGAACTCGCGCTCAACCAATTCGATTTGCTCGACAAGCATGAGCCGAATTTCGCCGATGGCTGGAACAAGCGAGCGACCGTGCTTTACGCCCTGGGCCAGTTTCAGTCGCCTATCAACGATATCAAGCGGGTTTTGGCGCTTTAACCACATCATTTCGGAGCGCTTTCCGGCCTTGGTATGTTTTACGAAGCGCTCGGCGAAGAAGAGGCTGCCCGCGATGCGTATAAATTTACGCTGAACGCAAACCCTCATCTTTCTCGCATCCGAAAGAAAATCGAAAATCTCCAAGAGCAGGTTCGCCGAGAGAATATCCACTATAATGACAATATTTTTAAAAAACGGGACGAATTATCCCATAATTTATGTTTCCCTGTTGTACTTCGACCTCGTTGGCATTTAAACCCATCGGGTACGGAGTGACACGAAATGCCACGAGACGGCCAACCTGGATCAGCACTGGGGAAATCACTGGCAGTATTAGAGACGGTTGTCGAACGCCCTGGCCCGGCGACACTCGGTACGCTCGCATTACGTCTCGGGATACCCAAACAGACGGTGCACCGGATCGTTCGTCAGTTGGCACAGGAGGGTCTTATCGAGCGTACGGTTTCGGGTGACGGTTACGTCGCAGGCCGCCGGCTGAAACAGCTTGGCGAACGCACGCTTTTCCAATGTCTTCAGGCAGCACCGGTACGCGCAATCCTACAGCGTCTCGTCGACGACCTAGAGGAAACTTGCAATATTGGTGTCCTGGACGGGGCCGAGGTGATCTATGTGGAGCGGGTCGAATGCGATTGGCCCCTCAGGATGCAGTTGCAGCCCGGCAGCCGCGTTCCGGCATATTGCACAGGTATTGGCAAAATGCTTCTGGCATCACTCGACGCACGGACGCGGCGGCGTCTCGTCGAAAACGTGTCACTCCAAAGCTTCACGGAGCGGACGATCACCGAGACCGATCGATTGCTTGACCACCTGAAGCAGACCCGCCGCCAGGGCTTTGCGTTAAACGATCAGGAAAACACCGTCGGCATGATGGGCCTCGCAGTACCTATTGCGGGCGACAGTGATACTATCGTTGCCGGACTGGCGGTACATGCACCCGTCGCGCGGCTGTCTCCCGATGCGGCACTCCAAAAACTCTCTAAACTGCGATCGGCCGCCGAAGAGATCGGCCACGCGATTAGAATTGACGAAGGAGGAACAAATCCATGACAGCAAACGCGACAAATACGAGCGACCCGTCACGATATGGCGACCTGGCGATTGTCCCCATCTCAGACGCCCTTGGAGCTGAAATCAAAGGTATAGACCTCGGGAATGTCGATGAAGCGACCTATCGTGCCATTCGAAACGCTTGGATCGACAATCTTGTCGTTCTCATCCGCAATCAAACCATCGGGGATGAGGAACTTGTCGCCTTCAGCCGGCTCTTTGGTGATCTCGACATGGCGCCTCCCCAGGAACACGGCCAGCAGGCGGTCACAGGATTGCCGGAGATTATGGTCATTTCCAACGTCAAGGAAGGCGGCGTTCCAATCGGCAGCCTTGGCGACGGCGAAGCTATCTGGCACACAGACATGAACTACGTAGAGCGTCCCCCTCTCGCCAGCGCGCTCTTTTCATTAGAGGTGCCGGATAAAGGGGGCAATACAGGCTTCTGCAACATGTACATGGCGCTTGACGCGCTGCCGGCTGACCTACGCAGCAAGCTCGAAGGGAAGTCGATCAAGCACGATGCCAGCATGACGAGCGGCGGATACCTGCGTCAGGGTATGGACGAGGTGACGGACGTCAGTAAGTGTCCGGGTGCCATACACCCGATCATCCGAAACCATCCGGAAAGCGGACGGGAAGTCCTTTATCTGGGACGGCGTTTGAACGCTTATATCATGGGAATTCCGGTCGATGAATCCGAAGCGCTACTCGACGAGATTTGGGCTTATACGACGCGCAAAGACCACACATGGCACCATCATTGGCAGGTCGGAGATGTTGTATTCTGGGACAACCGGGCCGTAATGCACCGACGCGATTCTTTCGATTCGGGCCAGCGCCGGATCATGCATCGGACGCAGATTGCGGGCCGTTCCACGGCCTAGCCGAAAGACAGTTCCTGCAGGGTGCAACTTGCCAACGTCTCTTCGTTTAATCGCAGGGGAGACGTTGGCCGCGCTGTCAGCCGGCCTCCTTCGGCAAAAACATCGGCTGAAAGCAATGGTTCGGCAGCGGCACTGAACACCGGAAGATCGATAATCGCGCCATCGGAAACCTGAACCTCCAAGAATGTCGTCAGGTCCGACTGCAGTGATCCACCGATAAACACACCAAGGCCACGGGTCTCCGCGTTGCGAATCGCGGCCCGTAGCTGTCCCGCACCTCCAATTCGCGCGAATCCGAATCCAACCGTATCAGCCGTTGCCGCCGCGTTGGCGATGTCGTCATCATCGTAAATGAAACCAGACGCAGCCAACGGGACCGGGCTGGCGTCTTTCACCGCCGCAAGAGCATCCCAATCGCCGGCGGCACATGGCTGATCCAGCCATTCGACACCAGAGGGATCGAGTGCCGTGACGAAAGCAATGGCATCTTCCGGGGTATAGGTCTGGTCACCATAGAGACGGAAGCGAGTGCCATCACCAACCACCTCACGCACCCGGTCCAACATACCGAGATCTTCTGGCACGTCGCCCGTCAGCGGCACCCGGATGACCCCTCGACCAAACTGCGGAAGTGTCTCCAATGAATCGGCAAAAGCAATCGGGCCGCTCGTATCGACAAGCCCGACAAGCGGAACCTCTATCGGCGACTCCACAGGCACTTCACCGGTCGCCGCTTCGACTGCCGCAACCAGCGCGGTCGTCCCATGAGGCGCCGCACGATGGGACTGCAGGTAAAGAGCCGTCGCGTCGGAGACGGGTGCACCGATACTCGCATCGGCAAGCGTGCAGACGATCATCCACGCCTGCTCCAGTGTCTCTGGCGTCGTCCCGTCCACGATCAAGGCATCGCCATACCCGGTATCGCCGGACGAAAGCTGCAGTTCGACC
>DJKK01000152.1 GCA_002434595.1 Alphaproteobacteria bacterium UBA6544
TGAACGCGCGGGAGCGATTATATCGGTCGCCGCCCCGTCCCGTTCATCGTGAAACGTCCAGTTCGAGGATCTAGTGAACCCGCCCTTGATCACCAGAAGATCCGCCGAGCACGGCGTCGCCATCCAGCTTACTGACATCAAGATCAATAGAGACCGGCTTGCCGTCGCCGTAAGCGTTGTGGTGATTAACCAACCCAGGCCAGATCGCGAACTTGCGCACCTCGGGTCCGTGTTTTTGGACCTTAGTCGCCACGAGGATGAGCTCTTCGTCGCCCACGGAGTAGATGCACTGATAGCGCGGCTTTCCATCTCCTGTGACCTCGACGAGCTCATACCGACAGCTGAATACTACCTTCCTCTCGATGAGGTCCTTCACACCATCCAAGGTGATCAAACTAAGGTGTCTTGCTATTGGCATGGTCTCTCCCCTTGAGAGACCTTCTACATTAATCATTCCAAACAAAATACAAGATTGGAGTCAATACATACAAAAAGGACAAAATATAAAAAACGTTGAAATTGATGAAAGAGGCGATATTCTGCCTATAGTTGAAGTGACTTTGCGGGAGTACAATCATGAAGAAGTGGATTTTAGCAGGTGTCCTGGCCGGAGTGATTCTCCCCGTTCAGGTAAGAAAGGCCCATGCCTACGATATGGATTGCGCCATCATGCTCTGCATGGCGGGTGGCTTTCCGCCGAGTGCTGTCTGTGCTGCCGCGTTTCGAACGATGATCCGGCGCATTACGCCTTGGCCCAGTAGACCACCATTCGGGATTTGCACCTATGCAGCCGTTCCCGTCGCGCTCGGTGGGCCGGGCGGCGAAGCAGATTTGGATATTTCGACGTCGGAATATGCCTGGCTGAGGAAAACCCGCGTCTTGTGGTGGCAGGGAACCTACACAGATGGGCGCGATGGTCCACAATGGAGTTGGTCGCTGAGATCTTGCGATGGTGAAAACCGCAGGTGTCGATACATCAGCCGCCAGTATGGCTCCTATACACCGTGGCCAAGTTCCATTCTCTCTGAAAACGGGCAAAGTATTTTGACGCTTGGGGCAGGCCGCGCTGTGATGATGGAATACAGTGACTATGAGGGTGCAATGGATCACTCGGAGTGGTTTCGATACTAATTCAGGGTTCGCGAACCTTTGAAGTCGCAATGTCGCGCATCGTGATCATGGTCTCTGGAATGTTTTCCAAACCCTTCTCCCAATATCGAATAATTTCGCCGTTGTTCCAAGTGTAGTCGCTCCAAACCACAACGGCGGACTCATCAGAAAGAATAACGCCTTCTTGAACAATATTCGCCTTTAGGCGTTTGGTTTTCTTGGGGCTTGGTTTTGAATTTTCATCGGCGATTTCCATTGGGCGAAACACTCCCTTTTCTTTATCGAAGCGTTGTACAAACTGGAAAGGCTCGTCGCCGACAAGCAGCCAAGACGGCACGACATTCAAGGCCGTCGCGATCCTCTCAACCATGTCTAAACTGGCTGAATTCTTCGCATTTTCCAGCTTGCCCATATAGCCACGATTGACCTTCGCCATCAGTGCAAGATCTTCCTGACTAATGCCGCGCTCGCGGCGCAGTTTTTGAATGTTGAGGCCCACTTGGTGACGAAGTTTCATGTGACTGAAAACGCCACAGTGGATCACATTTAGCCACTCACTATATTATACATTCGCTCGATTGAGTGGATTAAAAGTATATGTTTTTAAAGGGAAAATCCAAAAGTCAAAAAGGGGCGGCACTGAAAGGTTCAGTGCCGCCAGTACTTCACCCACAGGGAGGAGGTAGAGGGCGAAATTCAAGTTCGCATAATGAAGATTATGGTAATTTTTAGGCTGTCACGGCACCTCAGACAGCTTCGAGTGCGATTGCAATTCCCTGTCCCACGCCAATACACATGGTCGACAACGACTTTTCTCCAGGTTTGAGGTCCAGCATCGCTGAGCCGGTGATGCGGGCACCCGACATGCCAAGCGGATGGCCGAGAGCAATAGCGCCGCCGTTTGGGTTCACGCGGGCATCATCATCCGCGATCCCCAGGTGCCGTAGTGTGGCCAGACCCTGCGAAGCAAAGGCTTCGTTAAGTTCGATCACCGAGAAGTCTTCTTGTTTCAGTCCAAGTCGCGCCATCAGCTTTTTCGACGCCGGTGCCGGCCCGAAACCCATGATGCGCGGTGCAACGCCGGCGGTTGCGCCGCCCAAGACCCTTGCGACCGGCGTGAGGCCAAATTTTTTTGCGACGTCGCTGGTGGCAAGGATCAATGCTGCGGCACCATCGTTCACGCCTGAAGAATTCCCTGCGGTTACCGTGCCATCCGCTTTTACGAAAGTTTTCAGTTGGGCGAGCGCTTCCAAAGTCGTACTCGCGCGAGGGTGTTCATCCTGTACGACGATCTTTGGCTCCCCCTTTCGCTGAGGAATCTCTACCGGGACAATTTCACGGGCCAAACGACCGTTCGCCATAGCAACGCTCGCCTTTTGCTGGGAATGTAGGGCGAAAGCATCTTGGTCGGCGCGGTTGATGCCGAAGACTTCAGCCACGTTTTCGGCCGTTTCAGGCATACTGTCGACGCCGTATTGGCTCTTCATCAGTCTATTGACGAAGCGCCAGCCGATGGTGGTGTCTTCCACACTATTCTCGCGCGAGAATACTGTTGTAGCTTTTGGCATCACAAACGGAGCACGCGACATGCTTTCCACACCACCTGCGACAATGAGATCGGCCTCTCCTGATTTGATAGCGCGGGCGGCCGTGATTATCGCATCCATGCCCGACCCGCACAACCGATTCATTGTTGTCCCCGGTACACAATCCGGAAATCCAGCTAGTAGAAGCGACATGCGAGCAACATTACGGTTGTCCTCTCCCGCTTGGTTGGCGCAGCCAAAAATCACTTCGTCAATGGTCGCTAGATCTAGCCCCGGGTTTCGGCTGGCCAAGGCCCTGAGTGGGATTGCGCCAAGATCGTCGGCTCGCACAGAAGAAAGCGCGCCGCCATAGCGACCGATTGGTGTGCGGATGTAATCGCAGATATAGACGTTTGTCATTCTTTGAGTGCCTTTGTCAGGTCCGGGACTGCGTCGAAGAGGTCTGCGACGAGGCCGTAATCGGCGATTTGGAAGATGGGGGCCTCTTCGTCCTTGTTGATGGCGACGATGACCTTACTGTCCTTCATCCCCGCAAGGTGTTGAATTGCCCCGGAAATCCCGACCGCGATATACAGCTCGGGCGCCACGACCTTGCCGGTCTGGCCGACCTGCCAGTCGTTCGGTGCGAACCCAGAGTCCACAGCCGCGCGCGAGGCGCCGACGGCAGCACCCAGTTTGTCCGCAAGTGCTTCAATAATCGCGAAATTTTCCTCGGAACCGACGCCGCGCCCGCCCGAGACCACGACCTTGGCCGAGGTCAGTTCCGGACGATCCGACGCCGCGACCTTGTCCTCGACCCAGGCGCTCAGGCCCGCGTTGCCGGC
>DJKK01000114.1 GCA_002434595.1 Alphaproteobacteria bacterium UBA6544
GCGATCGCATTTCTATTTGGAGAGAAATTGCAGCCGAAACGATCGAGAACGGAGTTACCGCATGAATGCAGAAGAGACGGTTTTACTGGTCGACGATGATGAGAGATTATTGAATGATCTTCGCAGTCAGCTCCGCGGCAAATTTGAGATCGTTACCGCGGTGGGAGGCGAGAGGGCTCTGGAAATATTGGAGAACCAGAGCGAAATTGCGGTTATCATCTGCGATATGCAAATTCGGGGAATGACTGGCATCGAGGTGCTTGAGGCATTCAGTAAAAAATCTTCTGCCACCACCCGCATCATGCTTACAGCAAATGCGGATCAGGATTGCGCCATAGAGGCGATAAACAGAAGCCACGTGTACGGCTTCCTGAAAAAACCATGCTCAACCGACAGCCTAATCGAAGGAATTGAAAACGGCCTCACGCATCATCGTTTGCTCGTGCGGGAAAAAAACCTGATGGAAACAACGCTGGCAGGCTCAATAAAGCTTTTGTCTGACGTTGTCTCCCTTATGGACCCTGCGGCCACATTAGACTCACGAAAGATAGGTCGTTGGGCCGACGTTTTATCGCCGCATCTAATAGGCGTGAACCGATGGGAGCTCAACTTTGCGGTGATGCTGGCGCCGCTTGGTCGGATTGCGATACCGTTGGATGCATTGCTACGACACAACAAAAATGAAAGCCTATCAGCAGAAGAACGAGCCATGATTGAAAGTGTCCCGAAGGTCGGCAACCGACTGTTGAATAACATTCCGAGCATGGCGACTGTCAGCAATGCGGTTCTTTACCAGGACAAAAATTTTGACGGTTCAGGATTTCCAGACGACAACACGCATGGAGCAGAAATTCCCGTCATTGCCAGAGTGCTTCGTATTCTAAAATCGCTCGCGGAAATATCCGGTGACTCTGAATTGGCAGCAACACATCTCGATGAACTGCTTCGGCACAAGGAATGGTTTGATCCCGAGCTTCTTTTAATAGCCCGTCAGCATCTCATTGCACCAGAAACATCGACCCCGGAAAGCAAAGACCAAAGGCAGGAGGAAGTACATACAACCCGCCCTTCCACGATGGTTCGAACATCGACGCTACATGAGGGGCAACGCTTGGCCGCCGACTTGATAAACACGGATGGTACGCTCATTCTATCAGAGGGAACGAAACTGAGCCAAACGCAAGTGGAAAAGATCCGCTCAATGCTTGAATTGAGTAAACTCAGCGAAAGCACGGCGGTAGTCCCCACGGAAGAAAACGCATTGCCCGTAAGGAGAAAACGCACCAGGAGAGAGTGACCCTCTCCCACTGAATAGGTCCACGCTTTAAGATAGGAAACGGAGAATCAAAGATGGTCACGAAACGACACAGTCCGGAAGAGATTGTCACGGAGCTACGTCAGGTAGGTGTGCTGGTAGGGCAAGGTCAGTAGGACTACCGCCTAGGTTCACCGAAAACGTGGTCTACAGAAATGTTCCTGCATATTCGGCCAAATTGCGGCGGGACGGACAGTATCTATATATACAGAGACTGTAAATATTTGCCATTCGCCCCGGAACAGCGGAGTTTTGCTACGGGGAAAATTTCACCTGCCCGAAAGACGGGAAAGAGTGGCGGAGGGAGGGGGACTCGAACCCCCGCATGAGAATTACCCCATGACGGATTAGCAATCCGCTGCATTACCACTCTGCCATCCCTCCGCGGATATTTGCTAACGCATCGGTGGCGTAGGTAGCGTGGTGGGCTCGCTCTGTCAACGCAACCCGTCGATGGGACCGGTGGGCAATGGTGGCAGGGTAAAAGCGACGCGGTTGGCGGAGCCGGTTTTCGCCGGACGTACTCTGCCAATAGCAGCGGTTATCCCAAATCACCGTTAGCCGTGTCACGATGTGTGGCGCACCTAGAAACACTCCTGCACGGCCCAGGCGTAAAACTCGTCCAACAGGTCCACCGCCGCCGGACCGTCCTCCCATCCTTCAATACTCCGACGGTGTGGGACGGATTGACGAAGAGCGACGCTCTCCCACTCTCCCGGTGGCTTTTGACGATTGGATGCGATTGAAGCGGCTTGTCCTGATCTTCCTTCTTCAGCCGCAAGTTTCGGTCAGCCGCATGGCCGCCTTAGCGGAAGGTCGCGTTCAGTTCTCGATCGGCGCGCGCAGGGCCGGCGGCAAGGAATTGGCGTTTTAATCAGAAAAACGATTAGGAGCCCGAAAACCATACCGGAAAGTGCGATCCCCGGGTCAATGAAATGAACAGGAACGCCCACCAAGCCCAATGCTGCGCCCACCGACATAAAGAGCGGGAAAACAATCGACAGGATCCAGAACGCGGCCCGTCTGAGAACGGCACCCCACAGGCCAACCGCCACCATAGCGACAAGGTCATCCCAGTCGAATATCGGATTCAACAACCCGCTCAGTAAACCCGCCCGATATATCTTCCCCCGTATGGGCCAATCCGACGGAGACCATGTCGAAGAAAAGGGTAAAAGACAGAAGGAACACAAAATTCAGACGACGTTTCATATCAAGCTCCGATGGCTCGAATTTCCGGAATTCTAGGCACACACAACTTTATTGAAATAGCGGAGTGTTTGCGTACACGACAATGGGAAGCCGGATTTTCATTTCACTAGACGTATAAAGTCACCACGAAATTGCGGTAAAATCGCTTGTTCGCGCGGAGCCAGGTTTCCTCGTCAATCATTTAATCCGCCCTACTATTACCTTCGTGTCGAGACCTGAGGAAATGCCAGGCCGATCCGGCTAAAAAGAAGAGTTAGAAGGCGTCATGAAGATTGGTATTTGCGGCAGCGGCGTCGGCGGGCTTTCAACGGCGATTGGTCTTTTATCGCTGGGACACGAAGTCGCCGTCTTCGAGCGTGCCCCAGATACCCGGACGACCGGAGCGGGCTTTAATCTTTGGCCCAACGCCGGGCGCGCGATTTACGGGCTGGGACTTAAGGAGCAATACCGGGATATCTCGGTTCAGCTCGACCGATATATCGAACTCGACACCGAAGGAAACGAACTCTTCTCAACCGATACAAGCCATTGGCCGAAGACCTACGGCGCCCCGGCGGTGGGGCTTTTTCGCCCGGAATTGGCACGGATGCTGAGCGATGCGGTCGGACTAGAGAATATTAGGTTCGACCACGATGTCGTTTCGGTTGAAAATGCCGGCGATAAAGCAATTTGCTATTTTAGCAACGGAAATTCGTATGAAGCTGACGTCTTGATTGGCGCCGATGGCATCAATTCCCATGTCCGTGAGCAGCTGATCGGCGGCGTCACGTTCCGCCCCAACGAGCTGTATGCCTATCGCTTCCGTTCGGTCATTGATCTGAGCGATATCGATGTGGATCCCGCGGCGCAGACCGGATTCTATGCGCGCGAGGGATGGCTGTCCTTCATTCCTATTGGCAAAGGAAAGGCCTATTGGTTCGGGTCGGTGTCGGGCGCCGAGAGTTTCGACGACTTCATCGACTTCTTCAGCAGTTGGACGAAGACGCCTATCCCCGAAACCCTCCGCAACACGCCGGCGGAGCTGCTCGTGCAGAGCCCACTGCAGGATGTCGACGGTATTCCCTACAAATGGACGCACGGGCGTATCGTTCTTATTGGCGACGCCGCGCACCCGATGATGCCGGACATGGCGCAAGGCGCGAGCCAGACGTTCGTCGACGCGCTTGCCATTCGCGATGCGTTCGCCGAAACGGACAGTGCCGAAGAAGCCTTGGTCGCATTTGAGAGGAGACGCCACGAGGTCGCGAAGGCGGTCGTGAAAATCTCGCAAAAGGGCCTGTTTCTCGGCCCCTACAACGTAGATCCGCTGGCGATCCGATATCAGAACGAGATCGAGCCGCTGACCGCATTACGGGACCGGATCTAAACTCAAACGCAGGGGACTGACCCATGCTACACCCTACCATTAAGGCGCATATGGGCGGAGATTGGAACTGGCGGGAAACATCCCCCTTCGCTCAAGCCGTCGAGGTCAATGATCAGGTCTTCATAAGCGGACAGCAAGCGTTGACCGAAAACGGCGCAACCTTCGCGCTGGGAGATATCGCCGCACAGACGCGGTGCGTCTTTGAAAACATGAAGGCGACCCTCGAGCGCGCCGGGTTGGAACTTAGCGATCTGGTTCGCCTTAATACCTACTATGTTTTTGAAGGCGCCGAAGAAGACGCGACCGAATACTGGGAGGATATGACCCGGGTGCGACTTGAATATTTCCCCGATCCGGGCCCGGCCGCGACGGCGGTCCGCATCAAGGGAATGCCATATCAAGGACAGCTTATTCAAATCGAAGGCATAGCCGTGCGTGGGGAATCCCGACGCAACCGGAAACGTATCATGCCCGAAGGCAGCTGGGACTGGAGTATCGCGGTGCCACTGTCGCAGGGCTGGGATGTGGGTGATCGCCTCTATATCGGCGGTCAGATTTCTTCCGACGAAACCGGCTCCGCCGTCCATGTCGGAGATTTGGCCGCTCAAACCCGGGCGATTTATCAGTTCATCGAAAACGTTCTGAAGGATGGCAACGCTTCCTTCGACGATATTGCCCATGTAAAAATATGTGTTAAACACGACAGCAGGGAGCCGGACGGAACGCCTTTCCTGGATAAGACCCTGGAAGTAACGAAAGAGATTTTCGGCACGCCCGGTCCGGCCGTCACTTGTTTCGGAGTGGACCTCCTTTATCCGGGTCTGGATCTTGAGATTGACGCCATGGCCTTCACAAGCAGCCACGCGCGGGCGACGAGCGGAACTGCCGCGACGAAAGTCCACGACGGGTCGTTTAGTGACAGCGTCAGTGCATCAGGCGAGATTTGGATCGGCGGACAAGTCGCACAAGATGACAATGGCCAGGTAATGGCGGCAGGCAATATTAGAGAGCAATCCAGAATAGTCTTCCAACGCCTGAAGGATGCCTTGGCGCTGTCGGGAGCGACGCTCGACGATATCGTGAAGCTGAACCTATTTTTCGCATCCGACGGCGATGACGTCGGCGACGAATTCCATGCCGCAATGGCCGTCTGGTCGGAGATGGCGCCAAATGCAAAACCGGCGATGACTCCGGTCCGCGCCTACGAGTTTTTCCAATCGGGTCTGCTTGTTCAGGCGGATTGCATTGCCATAACGGCGACTTAGTGTCGCTTAGTCAGGGGAAAAGTTAAGGGGGGAAGAAGGGAAAATGATCAAAAATCCAGTTCCTTGGCCGAACGGGGCCAAAGTCGCCTGTGCCATCACATTCGATATCGATACGGACAGTATCCTCCACCTCGAGCATCGGGAACGCGCGCCGGACCTGCTGGCGACAATGTCCTGGCTTAAGTATGACATCGTGGCCATTCCCAGAATCCTTGATATGTACGAACGTCACGGTATCAAACAGACATTCTTCTACCCGGCCTGGTGCATGGAGCAGTACCCCCACCTCGTCGATATGATCTTGGAAGGCGGACACGAGATCGCGGCGCATGGCTATCTGCATGAAAACCCGAATAAGCTGAAGCCCGAGGAAGAGCTCTATTGGTTCGACCGCCAGGTCGAGGTCATCAAGAAAATGACAGGAAAGAGCCCGCGCGGATGGCGCGCGCCGCTCTACAACTATTCCAAAAGCTCGCTGGACTACATGATTGACAAGGGAATGATTTATGACGCCAGTCTGATGGGCGACGACATCCCCTATATCCTGCAGACCGACAAAGGCCAGGTCATCGAACTTCCCACTCAATGGGCAATGGACGATTGGCCGCATTACACCCATGCGCCTGACATGCATTACATGATGCCGATCAAAGCGCCGGATGAAGCGATGAATGTTTTCATGTCCGAGTTTGAAGCGATGCGTCGACATCAAGGATTGTGGATCACCGTCTGGCACCCCTTCGTCTCAGGGCGTTTGGCGCGGTGCGAGCGGGTGAGCCAGATGATCGAGTATATGCAGGGAACGGGTGACGTCTGGTTCGCAACCATGGAAGAAATCGCCGTCCATGTTCAGAAGTGCATCGATGATGGCTCGTGGAAGCCGCGTATCGACAAACTGCCCTACTACGATGGCCCAATACCCGAACTACAAGACGGAACGCTTGCGTAGGAACGTCCAGCGAAGGCACAACGCGTTCTTATGAGCGGCGCGGCTGACACAAACTCGATCAGCGCCGAGGCTTTGTAAGCAGGACGCGGTTAGGTCCGTTTGCAGGCCAGAGAGGAAGCTGATCGACAACACCCAGCATACATACCGCAAGGCCAAGGAGGTCGGCCTCAAGCTGGCTATCAAGGGGTGTTTGGTCGCGGGGGCTGCTAGGCGATATAGATACTCAATACGCGTACGAGTGACGGAGCCTGGGAATTTATCGCGGCGGCGGTTTTCGGCGGACTGGGGTTTCTACAATTCAGGTTCATCGGCTCCCACTTGGACCGAATCAAGTTGAAATACGCCTTAATTACCTTCGATTTTCTGCTGCTTATTTTGGCCATCGACCATTCGCCGTTCACCTCGTCGATCGGCCTGCCGGTACCATTCGTCTTCCACTTCGACGTACTCATGTATTTCTTCGTCGTCATCGCAGTTGCGGCCTTAAGATTTTCGCCTGGCCCCGTCTTACGGACTGGCGTGTTCTACGCGGTCGTTTTGTTCTCCGCCTTCGCGTGGGCGGCCACTGGACTGGAAACAAGGCTTGACTGGACGGACCTAACACCCAGGCCCAAGGCGGAAGAATTCCTAGAAGTTTTCCTCCATCCGTATTTCGTCGGTACCGGTAGTCGTATTCTGCAGGCGCTCGCCCTCGTGACCGTGGCGGGCTTGCTCGCTATCGTCATGCGGCGCGCCAACGGACGGTCCGCCTGCAGCTCGAGACCGATGCGGAACGGCGTCCGATCTCTGAGATTTTCGACCAATACGTGCCGCGCGCCATTACCGACATGGTGATCGCGACAGCGGCGCACTCGCTCCGACAGAGCGGACGGCGACCGTAATCTTTGTCGATATCGCAAGCTTCACCGCTCTGACCGAACGGATCGGTCCGGCGAAGACAATCGACGTCCTGAACGCCTATTTCGACGCCGCGACCGAGATCATTAGCGCACATTACGGAGTTGTGACGCAATTCCAAGGAGACGCTATCCTGGCCACCTTCAAAGTCCCCGTCGCCGACCATGCCGGCCACGCTGTCGATTGCACGGAACACATCTTGCGCAGCGTCGCCACTTCTGAATTGAGAGGCGAACGGCTGTAAGTGCGGCTCTGCATGGATACCGGGTTGCACATTGCGGGCAATGTCGGCGGCGGTGGCCGACAAAACTACACTGTCCATTGGGACGCGGTGAACATGGCGGCGCAGCTCGAAGCCATTAACAAGGAAACCAAACGACCTTGCCGATTGCGAACAGCACGGCGGAGTGTCTCGACCGGACCGACTAACAGGACGTCGGCCGCGTCACGCTGCGTGGCCTCACCGGTGAGGGTCCCGTCTACACGCTGGCGGAAACGCGGAATTTATCCGCCGCAGATATAGATTAACTCTCGTTGAAAACTGGGGTGGCGGCGGATGACTTCTCAGCAAGAGATTCTCAATATTAACGGCGTGGACGTGCATGTGACAGTGGATGGGCCGGAGAACGAGACAGCGCTGACCTTCGCGCATGCGCTCTCTCTCGACCTCAGGAGTTTCGATCCACAGGTCGCGGCGTTTCGGGACAAGTACAAGGTTGTACGCCTCGCTTTGCGAGGGCATGGCAAGTCGGATATCGGTGGGGGACCATTTTCCATGGAAGACCT
>DJKK01000029.1:0-130 GCA_002434595.1 Alphaproteobacteria bacterium UBA6544
TGATCAGGTTGAGGTGCTCGTCGATGCTGATGGTAGTGTCCGGTCCCGCAACAGCGGTCGATTCCCGTTCTTCGATGACTGCTGGGCCGCGGAACCTGTCGCCGGGCCGTAGGGCGTAGCGGTTATAGAT
>DJKK01000029.1:465-7270 GCA_002434595.1 Alphaproteobacteria bacterium UBA6544
TTGCAGGGCGCAAACCCGGTTTCGGGGAAGAATACGGCCCGTTCCCCCTTGTCCGTCGGATTATCGTCGATCTGCTGGCCGGCAAAGTTGAGCTCGACATTCGGCGTAGGTCCCGACGCATAGACGCGCCAGGTCAAAGCCTCCATCATCAGGTCGGTAATCTGGCGCCCGAAGAGTTCCTCATACCGATCCAGAAACGCCTGTCGGATCACCTCGCCCGAAGCTGAGTCGAGTGTACCGTCCGGGATTGGAACGTCGATCTCAAACCCCTGGCCGCTGTAGCGCATATCGGCGCGGCGGCGCATCGTCACCGTCGCCGAGTCCGCACCTGCTTCCTCGATTTGCGCCAGGGCTTCCTTTTCCATATCTGCAAAAAGATCGTTGAGGCGATCCCAATCGAGCGTGTCGAGGCGCGAGACGTAACTCCGCACCGCATCGGTGCCGGGGGCCGCCACGAGGAAACCGAGAGCGGAAAGGACACCCGCGCCGAGAGGGCAGATGACGCGGCTGATCTTCAACAGTTTCGCCATGCCATAGGCGTGAACCGGGCCGGCGCCGCCGGATGCCACCAATGCGTAGCGGCGCGGGTCGCGTCCCTTTTCGGCGATGTACATACGGGTTGCGGCGGCCATGTTCTCGTTCACGATGCTGTGGATGCCGGCGGCAACGTCGGTAACCGACAGGCCTGTCGTTTTTGCCAGTTTCTCATCGACCACCGCCTCGACGGAACTCAAATCCAAGTTCATTTCGCCGCCGAGGAAATACTCGGGCGATAAATAGCCGAGCAGCAAATCCGCATCTGTCACGGCTGGCTGTGTTCCGCCAAGTCCGTAACAGACCGGCCCTGGATCTGACCCCGCACTGTCGGGGCCCACTTTCATCAGACCCATATTGTCGACACGTGCGAGCGAGCCGCCACCGGCGCCGATCTCAATCAGGTCGATTACCGGAACCTTGAGCGGCAAGCCGGAGCCTTTCTTGAAGCGGCGCACCCGGCCGGCCTCGAACTCGTGGGC
Organism: Alphaproteobacteria bacterium UBA6544; assembly: GCA_002434595.1. Classification (GTDB taxonomy): domain Bacteria; phylum Pseudomonadota; class Alphaproteobacteria; order UBA8366; family UBA8366; genus UBA6544. The sequence goes on from DJKK01000029.1 coordinate 1,482, forward strand.
GTGTTCCGGCTCGTACTCCTCGATGAGGCACATCTTGGCTGTGGTCCCACCCATGTCGAAGGAAATCAGATGCTCGGTTTCCGTCAATCGTCCGTAGAAGGCGCCGGCCATGGCGCCGGCGGCAGGGCCGGATTCGATCAGATGGATCGGTGCTTCCCTACCGGTCGCAACCGAGGCGATCCCACCGCCGGACAGCATCAGATACAGGGGTTGCTTGAGACCAAGGCCGGCGAGCTTGTCTGAAAGGTCGCCGAGATAGTGTCGCATCAGGGGCAGGACATAAGCATTGGCGCAGGCTGTATTGGCTCGTTCGTATTCCCTAATTTCGGGTGCCACTTCCGTTGATGTGGTGATTGGGATATCAGTAAGTTCTGCCTGCAAGATTTCCTTTGCCCGCCGCTCATGCGCATCGTTCGCATAGGCGTGCATGAAACAGACTGCGATGGCCTCGACGCCCTCGTCCGCAAGTTGATGCGCGGCGATACGGAGCGCCGCTTCGTCTAAAGGCAGCAACACTTCGCCGGATGCATTCACGCGTTCTGGAATCTCGAGGCGGCGGAACCGTGGCGCTAGTGGGTCAGGCTTTTCAAAGAAAAGGTCATAGAGGTCGTAGCGAATTTCCCGACCCATCTCGAGGGAGTCCCGAAAACCTTTTGTCGTAATCAGCCCGACCTTGGCGCCCGAGCGTTGGATGATTGTGTTCGTGATCAATGTTGTTCCATGCACTACCGCATCGAGGTCTGGTACGGTCGTATTCGACTCCTCGACGAGGCGTTCGAGACCATCAATGATGGCAGCGCTTGGATCGTCGGATGTGGTCAGTCGCTTGCCGGTAAAAATTATGTCGCGATTTTCATCCACCAGGACGAAATCGGTGAAGGTGCCGCCGACATCGACGCCGACGCGGATCCGGTTTCCGGGTTTGTTTGCCATTCTTCGCCGCTCCTATCTTTCGTCGACGCCATAGTGGCGTTTCGCGAAGTCCGGTGTGATGTATCCGTTTCTCAGGTCGCTGCGTATGGCGTCCGGATTGCGGTCTTCTGGCCGGCCATATCCGCCGCCACCGCCAAAGCTAAGCATTAGGCGCTCTCCGGGATCGAGCGTACTTCGAGCTTTCTGGTGCGGTCGCGTGCCGTCCGATTTGATAATCTCGACCTTGGCACCTTCGCGGCCCTCCAATAGTCCCTTGGCGGCGTATTTCTGACGATCAGACATCATTGAGAGGCGAATGGTATCTTCCGCGGTCACTTCGATTTCGACGTTCTGACCTAGGCCCCCCATATACTGCCCGGCTCCCCCGGAATCTGTCCGGAATTCCTTCTTCCAGACGACCAGAGGCGCGAGGCTCTCGAAGGCTTCGATGCTGCCCGAGCCCGAATTGGTCGGGAAAGCCGTGCACGAATGGCCGTCCGCGATCGGGCTTGCGCCCATGCCGCCAGACGCAAAGAAGATCTGCGAGAAACGATTGCCGTCCCGGTCCACACCGCTGTAGACGGACCGCATGGTGGGCGCGCCGCCACATTCGGCGATGACCTTGTCCGGCACGGCTTGTGCTAGACATTCGTAAATCGCTGCTGCCAGCAGATGTCCCGTCAATTGCCGAGCATTGACCGGTGCTGGGAAAGTCGGGTTTAGAATGCAGCCTTCCGGAGCGGAGACCGTGACGGACCGGTAGGAACCCTCGTTCCGAGGTGTGTCCGGGTCGAGTGCGCATTTCACCGGATAGGTCGAATAGGCGTAGGTATACTTCATGACCGAATTCAGCCCGCGCGCGATCTGCTTTGAGGTGCCGTCGTAATCGATATGCAGCATGGAACCGTCGACGGTGACGGCGCATTCAATATGCGTCTCGTCTTCGTCGTATCCGTCGGCGTCCAACACGGATCGATAAGTACCGTCCGGCACTTCTTCGATGGCTTTCCGCATGGCGATATCAGCGCGCTCCAGCAAGGCGGCCGAGAGGCCCGTCAGGTCGTCCAGGTGTGCGTCGTCGAGAAATTCCTGAAGGCGCTCTGCGCAGACCTGCTGCGCGGTGACCTGCGCGTAGATGTCGCCGATGACTTGGCTCGGAACGCGGACATTGGCGGTAATGAAGTTGAAGACATCTTGGTTCGGCTCGCCTTCCTTCAAGAACTTCATCGGCATCAGACGAATACCTTCCTCGAACAGCTCGCTGCCGTCCGACGACCACCCCGCACCGCCGATATCCGGTAGATGCGCGATCGAACCGGAGAAGCCGACCAGCTTTCCCTTATGGAAGATCGGAGCGGCCATCGTGATATCCGGTAGGTGTCCGGAGCCGATCCAGGGATCGTTGGTGATGATGCAATCACCAGGATTCCATTGCTCGATGGGGATGCGCTTGACAAAATTCTTCAGCGCGTCCGGAAGCATGCCGACGAATGACGGGATGCCGGCCGTATTTTCCGATAGCGAGTCTCCGTTCGCATCCATCAACACGGTTGCGAAGTCATTTGATTCGCGGACTATTGTCGAAAAGGAGGTGCGGAGCAGGGCGGCTGCGGACTCGTCGGCAATGGAGATGAGCCGGCTCCAGAGAATCTCCAGGGTAACTGGGTCAAAATTGGCCATTTTTGGGTCCGTTATAGTAGGTTATTAGGCAGGGGCAGCGGCTGACGGTCGACGCCAGGTATCGAGAAGGGCATTGCGGTCAGCCTCTGCCTGCAGCAGATGCCGTTCCTTGACGTGGCCGCAGCCGCGAATGCGTTCCGGCACGCCTGCGAGCTTCACGGCGAGCGCGTGATTATCATGGCTAAGGCCTTGCGCGACTTCTGTCATATGCTTGATGTAGTCCGCGGCGAGCTTCCTTTCCATGCGGCGCTCTCCACTCCATCCGCAGAAGTCGAATGGCGTGGCTCGGAGCCATTTTAATCGTGCTGGCAGGCGCATCGCACCGAAGATCCAAGGACCGTAGGTCCGTTTGTCCCTTAAGCCGGTTTCCGGATTAAGTTTGGTCAGGATGGGCGGCGCGAGGTCTTCAATGATTGCCGGCAGGAAGTGAATATCGAATTGTGGCAGAAATCGCTTCCCCGGCCAGAGTTCCTTATCCAGATTGTGCATGGGGGAGCCACGATAACCTGAAATGAAGCAACCGGTCTTCAAGCCGTCTGCCTCGTCCCTCAGGTGCTGCATCATCACTGCGCGCACCAAGGATTGGGTTCCGGTGATATAAACCTTGCCGTCGCGACCTTCGTACTTGTCGTCGAGGGAAACCTGTCTCAGCGCCATCTGTCCCAACTGAATTCCGCAGTAGACCTAGAAAGAAACGTAGGCCCGAGCCATGTGCGGGCCAGCTTTCGCGGTCGGAATGGGCGGAATTTGATAAAATCGGTCTACCTTGAACACAAAAGGTCCAAATTCGCCGGCAATCGAGGAGGAATGCGATGCCCATCGACTACGAAAAACGCGACGGTGTCGCCTACATAACACTGAACAATCCTGAAAAAGCCAATATTCTGGACAAACCGACGTCGGATGACATTTCGGCGGCCTGGATTGATTTGTGGGAAGACCGTGAAATTCGTTGCGCGATCGTTACAGGTAAGGGAGACCGGCATTTTTGTGGCGGTCATAACCTGGCACCTCGGCCCGATTTGACTGAAGAAGACCGTGAATTCCTGCGCCTGCAGAAGGTTTACTGGCCGCTCGCCGGAAGCGTACATGGACAGAGTACCGGCGTTGATGGACGTATGGGGGATCATTATCCGCGGGTTTGGAAACCGGTGATTGCCGCAGTCAACGGCTGGGCGGCCGGCGCTGGCCTCTATTTGTTGCTATCTTCGACTGATATTCGAATTGCCAGTGCCGAATACGCGCGGTTCAAATTCGCGCTTCTGACCCAGGGATGGCTTGGCAACGGTCCGGGGGCCAGCCTGCTGGCGCAGCAATTACGTTACAGTGACGCCATGAAAATTCTGCTGACTGATGAACCTTTCGATGCGGCGGAAGCGCATCGAATCGGCCTCGTGAATGAAGTCGTGCCGCACGAGAAACTTATGGAACGGGCGGAGGAGATGGCGCGCCATATTGCCAAACTGCCCCCTGTGGCCGTCCGGATGATGAAGGAGTTCGTCGTGCGGTTCGGTGATCTACCGACCGATCAAGCCTGGCATATTCAGAACATCATTAATTCGATGCTCATACAGACCACGATGGATGGTGAAGAGGGGCGTCAGGCCTTCAATGAGAAGAGGCCGCCAAATTTCACCGGAACGCTGCGCACGCGGGGTGAACCCTGGCCGGAGTGGAGCGAAAAAGACGCGGCCCGCCTCGACGAGGCCTATCGCAGTGGCGAATACTAATCGAAAGCGCCGTCGGATCGCAGCGCTGCGAGCTCCGCATCGGATAGGCCGAGGACATTTTGGAGGACCGTATTGGTGTGTTCGCCGAGGGCGGGAGCCGAATCAGTTCTCCGACCTAAACTAGAGCGCCACGGCAGTCCGGGCAGGGCGCCGCCCTCGACTGGATCCCAGAATCCTCGCTCCTGAAGGTGGGGGTTCTTTTTGAGGTCGGTCGTGCTGGAGAGAACTGCTGCGGCAATACCAAGGCCCGTCAAGCGATCTGCCAGCGCTCCGGCCTTTTGTTTCGATATAAAAATATCCAAGATCGCGTTAATGCCGTTTTCTTCCACGATCCGATCCGCGAGGTCCAAACTCCGATAGGGCGCCAATTCATTGATTATGTTACAAAAATCAGCCCATTGTTGTGAGTTAGAAATAGACAGGCCGATCCAGTCGTCTTCTCCCTGACAGCGGTAAATTCCATGTGGCGCCCGGGTCCGGGAGCGGTTTCCCCTCGGTGTTGGCGGATTGGCTGTCTGCGCCTCGATTAGCGGTTCCGCCATTGTCCAAAGCATCGCTTCAATCATCGAGAAATCGACCCGGGTCCCGCCGCCAGCTGACTGCCGATGCCATAATGCGGCAGCCGCCATAAATGCGAGTTTGAGACCGCACATCGGGTCGAGCCAAGCCATCCCGACGCGGGGCGCGACCTCGGGATGGCGGTTCAATCCTGCAAAACCTGCATAACATTGCAGGAGCGTTCCATACGCAACAGCCTTGGCCTCCGGTCCGGTGCGCCCCATGCCGGATGCCGAGATATAGATCAGGTTCGGGTTTGCCGACTGAAGCGCATCCGGACCAAGGCCAAGGCGATCCATGACACCCGTTGCGAAGTTCTCGATCAAAATATCTGAACGTGCCGCGAGATCCTGGGCAATCCGTTTCGCTTCAGCATGTTTCAAATTTAAAACAATGCCTTTTTTTGCTTGCCCAAGCACCGTGTGGAGCTCTGAAGCGCGTCCCGGATCGCCGCGTCCGGGAGCTTCGACCTTAATGACCTCCGCGCCCATCGCAGCAAGATAGCGAGTGGTCGTCGGACCAGCGATCACCCAGCTGAAATCGAGAACCCGGATACCCGCGAGTGGCAAGTCGCCGGCACCGCTCGGTAGGGACGCCGGAGTTGCGGGCACATGCGTCACGCTGAACGGGTTCTTTATTATTTTCAGTGGTTTATCAGGGATGTTACGAATAGTTAATGAATTTCGAACTGCGAGCTGCGGCGAGGTGATTTGTTCCCTGGGCTCGCGTAGGGGGAAACTCGGTACGTGGGCCTCCTGCGCCATGTCCGCGATGGCCTGTTTGCCGTGGTTTCTGCTCCATTCGGCCATCAAGGCGTGCAATTCGTCCCAATTCTGAACCCGGTCTGGTTTTTCAAAAAACCGGGGTTCATTTCCCCAGTCGGGGGAACCCATCGTTTCCAGCCAGGCG
>DJKK01000182.1 GCA_002434595.1 Alphaproteobacteria bacterium UBA6544
AATCTCGCTGGCCGAAATCACAATGTCAGAACTTGTGAACGAAGGCGAAATCGACACCTCCGACTTTCTTTCGCGGATCGATCAACTGTCCAAGCTGGGCTGCTATGTTTTGATCTCGGAGTTTTTCCGCTATTTCCGTGTCCGTCAGTATCTCGCCATGCATTCCAAGGAGCCCGTCGCTATCGTCACCGATGCAAACGGGTTCCGTGACATTGTCCGGGAGGAATACTACGACGGCCTCGATGGCGGAATGCTAGAAGGTCTTGGGAAATTGTTTCCTCCTGCGACAACCGCATATGTCTTTCCTACCTGCGAAGAAGCCTGCGTGCAGACCCTCGACAGCATCCCGCTGGAATCCGACCTGCGGCCGCTGGTGGAGTTTCTAAGGGGTCGTGGCTTCGTTGTCCCCGCGGATGACTTTAACGCGCTCGCTCATGACGAGGAAACCCCGCTTTTTACGGCCTCTGCATAACCCCAGAAAAGAGCCGGCGCGTGAGAACGTTTATTCTCCCACGCGCCGATCTTCGTGTCTTGGGTCAGAGAACCTTTGTTTTGGCCGGCTTATACACTCTCTCGAGCAACTTATGCCCGCTCTCTACAAAGGGTCCACTGAGCGGCAATCTTTACGAATGCCACGCAAACTGCTGTGGTTTCCGGGACGCTCCTTGCGAGATAACGATATTGACCAGCGCCGGCCCATCGAACGCCATCGCTTTGTCCAATGCCTCCGGAATGTCTTTCGGATCCTGGACGAAGGCGCCCATACCACCGAAGTCTTCCATCATCTTGTCGTAACGCGCGCCGTAGATCAGCGCGTTCGGCTTCATGTTCATCATCGGGTTCTCCGGAATTTCCGGCATGCCCGGGCCGATTCCACCGTTGTTGAGGACGACGATCTTGGCCGGCATCTTGTATCGGGCCAGTGTCTCCATCTCCATCCCGGAGAAACCGATTGCCGAATCACCCGATAGGTGAATAACCGGCCTGTCCGGGTGAACAACGCAGGCAGCGATCGCATGGCCAAGACCAACACCCATTGTGCCGTATGTACCTGCGTTCAGGCAGGACCGCGCGTTGGAGACCGGCAACATGGTAAGACCGATATCCATCGTACCCGCACCCTCGGCGCTGAGTATGGCATTCTCTGGCATCCAGGCCGCGATGTCGCGTAAAGCCCGATAATAGTTGGCCGGGGCAGCATCGTCGTTTAGCTGCGCTTGGAGCGTCTCCACATTCGACGAGATCTTATCACCCAGAGCGGCACGCCAAGGCGCGTCTTTCGGATAGAACCACTGGCGGCCTTCGAGGGCGTGGTTCATTTGGCCCATGATCGATTTACCGTCGCCGACAAGCGCTACTTCGGACGGCTTGTTGTGTCCGATCTCCTCAGGGGCGATGTCGAGCTGGATAACCTTCACGTCCGGTGCGAAGCGGGGCGGCAGACCGAAGTGGAAAATCCAATTGAACCGGGCACCCATCAGGAAGATTACGTCCGCCTGCTGCAACGCGAGTGTGCGAGCTGCGGAAGCCGCCAGCGGATGCTCGTCCGGCATAACGCCTTTTCCCATCGGCGAGCGCACAAAGGGGATCTGCGTGCGCTCTATGAAGGCACGGACCTCGTCTTCCGCTTGCGCCCAAGCCATGCCCTTACCGACGAGAGCGAGCGGACGCTCGGCCTTCTCGAGCAGGTCCAGTGCCGCTTCGATGTTTTCGGACGGCGCGATTGAGCGTGGCGGCTCCGAAACGCGGTCGACTTGTGATATGGCGTCGAGTTCGCATTCTCCGCCGATGATATTGTCCGGGAAATCCAAATAGCAGGCGCCTGGGCGACCATAGATGGCGTGCCGTGTCGCCATCTCAACATAGTATGGGATGCGCTCAACGCTCTCGATGCCGTGCGCGAATTTGCAAAACGGGGTGGCAATGTGAACTTGACGTTCTTCTTGAAACGCACCCATGCCGCCGCGATACGTCTCCGACGCGCCGCCGATTAAAATCATTGGCCAGCAGTTCTGCTGCGCGTTCGCCAAGCCGGCCAGACCGTGCACCACGCCTGGGCCCGTCACAGTAATACAGGCGCCCGGGCGACCAGTCATATAACCATAAGCCTGCGCGGCGTAGGATGCGGCCTGCTCGTTACGCATGCCAATATAGTTGATGCCCTCTTCCTGCGCTGCAGCGGCCACCGGGCCTACTGGAAAGCCGACAACGCCAAACAGATGGTCGATGCCTTGCTGTTTGAGACTTCTTGCCATAAGTGTCGCGCCATTGATCTTGCTCATTTCTTTCATCTCCCATCTCTTTTTTCTGTTTCTTTATCTAGGCGGCTGAAGAAGGAAATTAACCGATGATTTTGAATCATGAAAAAGCGGGACGATTACCATCGTCCATTTCTCGTCTGTTCGCCAATTGTGGTCAGGCCCGCTAGTTTAGTTACAAGCACGTAATGCGGGGGGATTTGGGTATGCGGCTGATGAATAAGGTAGCCATCGTGACCGGCGCGTCATCTGGTATGGGTGCGGCGACGGCGAATCTATTCGCGGCAGAGGGTGCCAAGGTGGTCTTAACAGACATACTGGAAGCGGAAGGTACTGCCCTTGCGGTAGAGATCGGCGAAAACGCGCACTTCCAACGGCTCGACGTCACCAGCGAAGAAGACTGGGAGACGCTTGTCGCGGAAACGCTATCCGCATTTGGCCGGATTGATGTCCTGATTAACAATGCCGGCGTGAGCGGCAGTCATCCGGACGTGCTGAATACAGACACCTGGGACGAACAGATGAACGTCAACGCACGTGGTGTCTTTCTGGGCATGCGTGCCGTAATCCCGAAAATGAAGGAAGCCGGTAGCGGTTCGATCGTTAATATCTCGTCGATCTCCGGACTGACGGGTCAGAAGTTCGTCCACATGGGCTACAACGCGGCGAAAGGCGCGGTGCGTCTTGCAACCAAGGCCGCATCCGTACAGTTCGCGCGCGACAATATAAGGGTAAACTCGGTCCATCCAGGCCTCATGCCGGCCATGAGGACGTCAATGATGAGCGCCGATCCGGAGGTGCGCCGCAAGATGATCAATGCCGTTCCCATGGGACGTGAAGGCCGCGTCGAAGAGGTTGCGCATGCAAACCTGTTCCTGGCGAGCGACGATGCGTCTTACATCACCGGCATCGAGGTTCCTGTCGATGGCGGGTTCGTCGCGCAATAAGCGCGACACCAACCCGTCCATTCCATCTAAACAGTTTCGACCGTGTCCTCTTGAGCGGACGTTCCGGCCCCGGCGACCTTACGTAATGCATTCATCTCGGTCTGGATCATCCGTTGCAGCATCCTGCCATCGCTAGAGTGCAACACGAAACGGGCCCCGAACTTGATCGCTTTTGTCGATGTTTCGATCGTCTGTTGATGGACCATAACCGGAATTTTACGCGCTTCGCACCGTTTGATGATATCCTCAATCACGCGCAGATATTTCTTGTTTGAATAGTCATCCGGAATGCCCAGAGATGTAGACATATCGTTAGGACCGATGAAAACCCCATCAATGCCCCGAACGTCTAGAATGGCTTCTAGGTTCTTGTACGCCGGCTCCGATTCGATGCCGATGATGATGAAGGATTCCTTGCGCCGGTTCTGCAAATATTTTTTGGTCTCCGGACTTGGCAGGACATTCTCCTCCACCGCGCGGCGTAGGTACTCACCTTTAAGCGGGTGCCACTTCGCGGTCGCGACGACGGCCTGAACTTCCTCGACCGTCTCACAATACGGGACAAGGACACCGGCCGTTCCCGCGTCGAGCGCCATAGCCACCCATTCAGATTTTGGAATCGGAACTCGAACAATTGGCGTGATATCCGCGCGACGCAACATGCCGGTGAGTTGCTGAATTTCGGCGCGGTCCCGCGAACCGTGTTCGGAATCGATAACGGCGTAGTCAAGCGTGCTGCCCGCCAGGACTTGTTCAAACCGGGTCGAGGCCATCTGCGACAACATACAGCCGAAAACGTGACCGCCGGATTTCAAGATGCGCCGAAGTTTGTTTGCGTTCATTTGAGGAATCTCCATCTATCCGCCTCTGGTGATATCCCTCCGGCCCCTAACTTGCAAAACAGAAAGGTGAATCCAATCAGACCACGCCACAAAGCCTTCAAAAGATTTGGCAACCCGATGGGACGCGATACCGTGCATTTTTGGGAATGTCGATTGAACCTTTGGCGAAACCCGGCCAAGCTGCGCATCGAATGAAACACCCGAAGTTATGTTCATGACATAGAGACCGGAGAAAGAGTGATGGATCCGTATTTTCCACTTGGCCCCTATACGCGCTCGATTACGACGCGTTCGGACGAGGCTCAAACCTGGTTCAATCGCGGTTTGAATTGGTGCTACGCGTTCCATCACAAAGAAGCGGTCCGGTGTTACGAGAAAACCGTCGAACTCGATCCTGACTGCCCCATGGGTTATTGGGGTATCGCCTATGCGAACGGCCCCTACTACAACATCCCTTGGGATAAGATGTCGCCGACCGGCCGACCTATTGCGATCGCAACGTGCTATGAGAACGCACAGAAAGCCGTGGCACTCGCCACAAACGGCAATGCGAGCGCCGTCGAGCAAGCGCTTTGCGGCGCCATGGCGCAACGGTTTCAAGAGCGGGCAACGGACGACCTTGACACTCTGCACAACTGGGACGACGACTACGCCGACGCAATGCGGGCAGTCTATCGCGATTTCACCGAAGACTACGATGTCGCAGCCTTGACTGCCGAAGCGCTAATGGTGCGGACGCCGTGGAAGCTCTGGGATCTGCAGAATCGCATTGCCGCCGAGGGAACCGATACTCTGGAGGCAATCGAAATCATCGAAACTGCTTTGGCGCGCCTCGAAAGCAATAGTGACCCTGAACATGCGGGTCTCCTGCATTTCTACATTCATATCATGGAGATGTCGCCAGAACCGGAACGCGCGCTCGCGGCATCCGACAAACTACGCCCGCTGGTCCCGGGCTCTGGCCACCTGATCCATATGCCATCGCATATTTATGTCCTTTGCGGACAGTATGAGAAGACGATCACCTCCAACATCGAAGCGGCGGAGGCCGACGAAAAATATCTCGAATATGACGGTGAGCTCGGAATTTATTACGTCTATCTCCTCCACAACATTCACTTCCAAATGTACGGCGCTTTTTTCTCCGGCCAATACGAACCAGCAATACGCGCGGCGAACCAGATGCAGGCAACGGTGCGGCCGGAGTATTTGCTCTCCGATCACGCCTTCCTGGTTAACTACCTGGAAGCCTTCTATGGGATGAAGGCGCACGTCCTGATTCGCTTCGGGAAGTGGCGGGAAATCTTGGACGAACCGCTGCCAGAAGACCCGGGGATGTTCTGCCTAACTTACGCAGTATGGCAATACGCCAAGGGGATCGCCCACGCAGTGCTCGGAAACATCGATGCGGCCCTGGAACAGCAACAGCTGCTGCGCAAAGCCGTCGACGCGTTACCGGAGGACAGGATCGTATTTCAAAACGACACGCGTGACATTCTAGCGGTAGCGGGACCGATGTTGGCGGGAGAACTGGAATATCGCCGGGGAAACTACGATGTCGCCTTCTCACATTTGCGTAAGGCGGTCGAACTGTACGATAGTCTCAATTACTCCGAACCTTGGTCATGGATGATGCCGCCGCGCCATGCGCTGGGAGCACTGCTCCTTGAACAGGACTATGTCGACGAGGCCACTGCAGTCTACAAAGCAGATCTGGGATTGGACGATACCTTAGTGCGAGCATCACAGCATCCGGGCAACATCTGGAGCCTAGTTGGCTTCGCGGAATGCTGCGAACGGTCTGGAGATTTGGAAACTTTTAACGCAATTCGCCCGGAGCTGGAGAAAGCCCGTGAGATTGCAGACGATTCCATTGACGTTTCATGTTTCTGTCGTATCGGACATGGGTGTTGCGACTAGAACAAACATTCATGGCCGGGCAAGATCGCCTTAATGAGCTTCCAAGGAGCAATCAAATTTATACGTCCTTCAAGAGGCAAATTTCGCAATGAATGACCAACTTCCCGAACCTATCGTCAATGCCGATTCCGCGCCTTATTGGGAAGGCGCCCGCGAGGACAAACTGCTGCTGCAGAAATGCGGTGATTGCGGCGCACTTCGCTTCTTCCCACGCTACCTCTGCACAGAGTGCGGTTCAGATAACACCGAGTGGACCGAGGTTTCCGGCCGCGGCACCGTTCACAGCTTCTCCATCGTTCATCGTGCGGCCTTTCCGGAGTTTCAAGCGAATGCGCCTTATGTGATCGCTCTGATAGACCTCCAAGAAGGTCCGCGCATGATGACCAACATCGTCGGCGACGATGCGCTGGAAGTAGAAATCAACGACCCGGTCGAAGTTTGCTTCGAAGCGCGCGGTACCGAGGATGCCAAGGTACCCCAATTCCGTCGGGCGGGACGCTAGGACCGTGTCGGAATCACTACGTAATGAGATTATCGTCGCCGGGGTCGGAGAATCCGATATCGGCAAAGTTCCAAACATGACGGGCATCGGCCTCAACGCTCAGGCTTGCAAACGGGCCCTCGACGACGCGGGGCTCACACTGAAAGATGTCGACGGAGTCCTCACTGCCTATACGATGACCGAGCCGTATTTCATGCTTGGAACCGTCGTCGCCGAATATCTGGGCATACAGCCAAGATACTGTGCCTCCGTCGCGGTTGGTGGCGGCTCTCCTGCAGTCATGCTGAAGCACGCTGCAGAAGCAATTTTGGCCGGAAACTGCGATACGGTACTTGTATGCGCGGGAGAGAACCGGGCGACCGGCCAAAGCCGGGATTCAGCAGTCGCGGCGCTCACCATCGTGGGGCATCCCTATTTCGAAAACCCCTACGGCCCCCTTATCCCGGGCTTCTACGCGATGATCGCAAGGCGCTACATGCACGAGTTCGGCACGACCCGGGAACAGATGGCCGCGGTCGCGGTCAATGGCCGAAACCATGCACTGCGTCACCCAAATGCGCATATGACAAAGCCAATCACAATCGACGACGTTTTGAACTCGAAACCGATCGCCGAGCCGCTCAACATCCTCGACTGCTGCTTGATCTCGGATGCGGCAGGCGCCTTCGTGGTGACGCGCGCCGACCGTGCTGCCGACCTGGCGAATCCGCCAGCCTGGCTTTACGGCATCGGCGAGTTCCACACCCACGAACACCTTGTCAGCGCCCCAAGCTTGACCACGTTCGGGAGCAAACAATCGGGCGAAGCCGCCTACGCGATGGCGGGTCTCGGTCCTTCCGACATAGATTTCGCGCAGCTTTACGATTGCTTCACCATCGTCCCGATCATCGAGATGGAAGAGCTCGGCCTCGCCGAACGCGGCGAAGGAGGCGAACGATTTCTCAAGGGTGAGACCACCATCGAAGGCAGCCTTCCGATCAACACGGACGGCGGTCTCCTAAGCCACGCTCAGGCAGGCGCCGGCGGCGGAATCTTTGGTATCATCGAGTCGACACGACAATTGCGCGGCGATCAAGATGGCAGACAGATCAAGACCCACGACGTGGCCCTCGTTCACAACGAAGGCGGCATTATTTCGTCCAACTGCACGATGATACTCGGCCGAGAAAAGCGATGAGAAACTCAAGGACCTGAAATTCCACCAGGGGACGGCTTCACTGACTGGTCGCCGAGCGTACAGATCAACTCAGCAAATCCGGCATCTGTAGCGGAACCGTGTAGATCATATCATGGCGTAGAATCGAACAATAAAATTAATTACGAAATTTTTTCTAAAAATTATGAATTATCTGATCCAAAAATACGTTAGTTTCGTAAAAGGAGAAGAGAAAGGGGAATCTCATGGATAAAACTGTCTTACTAAACCCTACAGACTATGTAGGGGTAACGTTTTGGCTAATTTCTGCAGCTATGGTAGCCGCAACTTT
>DJKK01000223.1:0-5181 GCA_002434595.1 Alphaproteobacteria bacterium UBA6544
CTTTTCGCCGATCATGATCGACGGTGCATTGGTATTGCCCGACGTCAGGGTCGGCATGATCGACGCATCTGCAACCCGCAGGGCCTCTATACCGTGCACCTTGAGTTGATCGTCAACCACGGCCATCGGATCGTTCCCCATCTTGCAGGTACCAACCGGATGATACGTCGTCTCCGCATTGTGCTTGACCCATTCCAACAGATCATCGTCGGACTCCACATCGACACCGGGCGCCATCTCGTCGCGGGCCACGTCCTTCATCGGCCCGGCGTTCATGATCCGCCGCGTTATCCGCATCGATTCGAGAAGAATATCCCTGTCACTCTGCGCCGATAGGAAGTTGAAACGGATTGCGGGCGGCTTGCCAGGATCATTCGACGCGACGTGTATGCTCCCGGTACTGTCTGACCGAAGCACATGCGTGATGGCCGTAATGCCGGAGTCCTTGTGAAGCTGAAAGTTCTCATTGGCGAGGAAAGGGATCCAAGAAATTGCCGCATCTGGCGCTTCCAAACCTTCCCGCGTACGCACATAGGCTCGGATCGGCGCCGCCGGCAGACCGAGCAACCCTTTATCGGTTAGTGCGTATTTCAAAGCCTGCCAGACGAGACCGAGGCCGCGACCCTTATCGTTATAGGTCAAGCCCAGTTCCGGCGGCACGCTCCATTTCATGCGCGGTGAATAGTGGTCGCGTAGGTTCTCGCCGACGCCTTTCAGTTCGTGCCGGACATCGATTCCCAACGTCTTCAGCCGGTCCGCCTGTCCGATGCCGGAAAGCTCCAAAAGTTGTGGCGAATTGATCGAGCCCGCGCTGACGACCACCTCGCGACGCGCCATCGCTTCCCTAACCTGACCGTCGATCCGGTATCGCACACCAGTGCACCGCCGGCCGTCGAATGTCAGGGCCTCTGTCAGGGCATTAGCCTGAACCTTGAGGTTCGAACGGCTGCGCGCCGGATCAAGATAACAGAACGCAGTGCTCATCCTGCGACCGTTCCGGATTGTCGCCTGGGTCATGCCGATCCCGTCCTGACGGTCGCCGTTATAATCCTTCGTGTATTCGATACCAACTTCCGCGGCGGCGGCAATCAACTTGTCGTAAATCTCGCCGCTTTCGATACTTTCATTGACTTTGAGAGGGCCTTCGCGCCCGCGGAACTCATCGTCGCCGTCACCGTTGTAACTTTCCAAATTCTTGAAGATCGGCAACACGTCGCGATAGCTCCAGCCGCGATTACCGAGCTGCGCCCAGGTATCGTAGTCCTGTGCCTGTCCACGCACGAAGACCATACCGTTGATCGAGCTGGAGCCGCCGAGCAACTTGCCGCGCGGCACCGGAATGCGCCGGCCGCCGGAGGCCTCCTCGGGTTCGGACTCGTAGAGCCAGTTCGCCGCCGGATTCTCGATCAATTTCGCGAACCCTACCGGGACACGCGACCAGGGATGACTTTCCCGGCCTGCCTCCAGGACCAGCACCGAATTCTGGCCGTCGGCACTCAACCGGTTGGCCAGCACCGAACCAGCCGAGCCCGCGCCTACGACGATGTAATCAAACGCTTCTGCCGACATCGCGCTATCCTCCGTCCTCTTCCGGCCACACCTCGTCTAAAGTGCGAAATGCGGACGCGGCGACCGGCCATCCTGCATAATGCGCCGCATGAATGATCATTGCCTCGAGTTTTTCACGAGGCACACCGAGTTCCTTGGCCGCCTTTAGATGAATACGCTGCTCACCTTCTCGATTAAGGGCGACAAGTATGGTGCAGGTCAAAAGAGACCGTTCCCATAGTTCAAGGTCCTCGTCCTGCCACAGGTCGCCGAACACGTTCTCAAGGGTGTACTTCTGAAACTTCTTGGGGACGCGAAAAGGCGGCGGGCCATCTTTTAGAATGCGGCGGGCCAAGGCTTTGCCTTTCTCACGACGATCGTTGCTGTCACTCATCCATCAATCCTTTGAAGATAATTCGAAGCGGTAATCGTTTGAGGCCCCGTAGCCGGTTGTTCGGCACCCACTGCAGCGACCCATCGGTCTCGAAAGTGGCAATCCGCTTAAAAAGTGCGGCGAGGCCGACTTTCAACTCTAGCCGGGCAAGCGCCGCATCGAGGCAAATATGAGGCCCGAACCCGAAACCGATGTGACAGTTTGGCCAACATGCGACATCGAATGTGAAGGGGTCTTCAAAGACCCGTTCGTCGCGATTGGCAGACATTTCCCAGACAATCAGCTTGTCGCCCTCCTTCAAAGACCGCCCCCGAAAGTCGATATCCCGGGTCACGATTCGGCGCTTATAGATCGATGGTGTTGTCCAGCGCTTGATCTCCTCGATGGCGGAGCGCATCAATGTCCGGTCCTCACGAAGTTTGCTGAATTGATCTGGATGCTCGATCAGACTGCGGAGGCCTGCACCAAACGCTTTCCGCGTCGTCTCCGCGCCGGCGGGAAATAGCAGGATAAAGAAGTTGACCAATTCCTCATCTGTAAGGCGTCGATCACCTTCGTCGGCCAGTTCTGCGTGCACGATGGTAGTCAGTATGTCGTCCGCAGGATGGGACCGTTTCTCGGCGATGATTTCGCGGGCGTAGACCTGAATTTCCTTGATATATTCAATCGCGACCATATTCGGTGAATCCGCCTCGAGACCGAGCTCTATCAGGTTGCAAAGGCGTGTGCGGTCCTCCTGCGGAACGCCCAAGATTATACAGATCGCCTGAAGCGGGAGTTCTCGCGCAAAAGCCTGGACGAAATCAAATGCCACCCCTTCCGGAAAGGCGTCGATTAGCGCGTTCGCCCGAATGAGAAGATCATCCTCCAACTGTGCCAAGGCGCGGGTTGTAAAACCTTTGTTTACAAGTTGCCGGAGCGTTCTGTGTTGCGGATCGTCGGAATAGTTTAGGACCTTTCCCGCCACACGCTCGTCTTTCAGCGTCGTGCCGTCGCCCGTGCGTTCGCCACCCGTATTCGAGGGAAAGACGTCCGGGGTGCGTAACACTTCCATGATATCGTCATACCGGCTAACGACCCAGAACCCCTCGCCGTCGGGGCTTTTCGGAGTAGGCTCATGCCAGTGCACTGGATCGTGCTCCCGCAACCAATCGAACGTTGCATGCGGGAACACCTCGCCGAAAGCGAGGTTGTTCGAGAGATCCACCGCACGGCCCGACACAGCGAACGCTTTCTCTATGCCGCGCCAGGTTGAATGGCGGCCAAGATGCCCGGCATCGCGCCGGCGGCGACCGCGATCAATTCATCCGGTGTCCGGTTCTGGATTGGATGCGGCACCCAAACGACCGCCGGATTGAAGCCGAGGGACTTGGATTGCGCGGCCGCACCGGGTTTGAACTCAACCGTCGCGATGCTACAACCAGGAACGCCACGTTTGTCGAGGGATGCTAGGTCATGCAAACTGCACGACGTGCAAGACCCTCAATCGGCAAGGCCGACGATGGCCACGTCGCAGCGTTCTACCATTTCCTGGATCATCGTTTCTGGTGCCGGACGGGTGTAGGTCGGTTTCCGGAAACGAAGCACACTAAGCCCGCCGTCGGACAGGCTCTTCGCCACCGAATCTAAGAACTCGTCGCTTCGTTCCTTCGATATCGATAGCAGCCCGATTGTCGCCGTCGACAAATCCTTACATGGCGCAAGGCGTTCGCGCAGGATGGGCGAAAGCTCCGCCGTCGGGTCGCGCATGGCGTAGGGTTGGTTTCTCATGGTCCTACCTCCTCGGATACGATTTTGATTTCATCGATTTTTCTTTGCGCGGGCCAACCGCCGATAATGGCCGACTGTCCGGCCCCTTTGCCGCCCGCACGGACCACCAAAAGCCCGTCTTCCTCATGGAACTTATCGACAATCTCCTCGGCGCGCGTGGGATCGATTCCTTCCGATACACCATGTGCGCCGCGAATGAGATCATGACCGGGCCGCTTCAGCGCGTCCCGGAGGGCCGCCTCGAGCTCGTGTCGCCCCCAGCCATGATTCTGAAAGATCTTGTAGTGATCCGGACAGAGAACCAGCATCGCTTTCGACCATTGGCAAGCCTTCGGATGACAGACAGAAAGCAGACTCATCGCAAGTGACCGAGAGACCTCTTCCGGAGTCCGTGAATGCCAGGCAACGCAGCCCTGCACACCATCGCCATGGAAAAGCGTGACCGTCGATGTGCCGGGCTTCGCTCCCCGCGCGACATTGAGTGGCACCCAATCTTCGTCGTCCTCGTCTTCCGCGAAACAGAACGTATATTTGCCAGGGTTTCCGAGGACCGAACGGTCGATCTCCTGCGGAATGCCGCCGCCCATGTTGCGTATTAACAGCTGTAGCGCCCGCCCGATGGCGGCGTTAGCCCGATTGCCCTGGCCGAGGGCGTTGCCCTTCGAGTTCATGCCGATGCGTTTGGTAATAGGGCCGTTCACGATCACAACAGGTCCGGCGAAGCCGAGCGTCGCGAGCAAACCGTGCATCGAAAACTGTGGCTTCAATGCCGCTTCGACGACGGCGAGGACGACCGGCATGTATTCCGGTCGGCAGCCGGCCATGACAGCGCTGATTGCGGCTTTCTCAATCGTGCATTCCGCGAGGTTCGGCGGAATTAAGCCAATGATTTCGTCTGATTTCCGTGTCGTTCCCGATAACATCCGTGCGATGCGCAAATCGGTTGGTGGGACAATCGGCAGGCCGTCCGTCCAACCCCGGTCATAGGCAACCTCCATCGGATCTTCCATTTCGCCGACTTCGACCTCGCGAGAGGCTAGGTGCATACCGCCAAACTGCAGAGCAAGACGTTCTGGCATACCAAACTCGGCAGGGCGGGAGCCACAACCTGGTTTAAAGTCCGGCAGTCCCGCACCCAATCCGCCCTGTCCGGTGATTCGCTCCCATTCAGCCCTGTCCCATCCTTCGGTCCGCTCGACCTCATTGCCGTCCTCGATGCGAATGACCGTCGGAACGACTTCGATTTTCCGACGCCACGATTCTTCGAGGCCTCTATCGTCACGGGCACCTCCCGCTTCTTCCGGAAAGGTCGGATCGTCCTGACTATAAAGCATCACCGACAGGGAAGCCTTTAGGGACGCAAGCACAGGCCCAACCATCTGGCAGGTCTCACAATCGCGTTTGACGACGACTAGAAATTCCATGCCGACGGCGCCTGATCTCTAGTTACGGTCCCAGTCGAACAGCGG
>DJKK01000223.1:5515-15854 GCA_002434595.1 Alphaproteobacteria bacterium UBA6544
GTCTCTTTCGTCTTAAATCGGCGAACCGCCTCACGGTGGAACTCCGTCTCGCGGACAAGCGATTGACCCATAGCTTCCATCTCGAGAAGCGTACGGAAATCCTGATTGTGCGCTTCGTTGAGAATGGTCTTCGCCATTCCGATTGCCGACGTTGAAGCATCACAGAACCGACGCGCAAAGGCGCGTGCTTCTTCCATCGCAGTGTCTTGCCCGACAACGGTATGCACAAGGCCAAGTTCTTTTGCCTCCTCCGCCTGCACACGGCGTCCGGTGAAGACAAGCTCCTTCGCGACCTGCATGCCGACGAGTCGAGGCAGGACAAAAAAACCGCTCCAGTCGGGAATCAAACCGATCTTCGCGAAGGCCTGAGTGAAAAACGCACGCGGTGTCGCCAAGACGAAATCGGCGAGCAATGCCAGATTGCAGCCAGCGCCCGCGGCCGCCCCGTCGACGAGACTGATAACGGGCAGCTCCAGATGAACAATATCGTAAATCCGGTTATGCCCCGAACGCATGCGATTGCGCTGCTCCATCGGCGTCATCTGGCGGTTAGCCATACCTTTGACGTCGCCACCCGCGCAAAAGGCACCGCCTGCGCCGGTCAGGATAACGGCTTTTACATCCTCGCCCGCACGTTCCTTGATATCCTCAAGCGCAGTGCTCAAGTCCTCCCGCATTTCCGTGCTGAGAGCGTTTCTCGCCTCTGGTCGATTCAAGGTGATAGTCGCGATCTCGTCGCTGACATCGTACAGAATATGGCGGTAAGTCATGCTGTTTCCCCGTGCTCGCGGCTTTTTGCTGTATGAACAGAAGTAGGCGCGGCGCGCAACAAGACGAGCGCGGATGCGGATTATGAAAAACGGACTATAGTTTATTGCCATCGACGGTTTGGGTTCAAAGGAATTGGTCATGACACGCGAAGTCATTCCCAGCGGCGCGGCCCTCGGCGCGGACATTCAGGGCATCGATATCTCAAAGCCCCTCAACGACGACGACAGGAAATTCGTTACACATGCTTGGAACGATCATCTTGTGCTGCGATTCCGCAAGCAGTATTTGGAGGACGAGGACCTGATTCGCCTCGCCGATGAGTTTGGTGGCGCTCAAGTCGCAGGATCTCGGCAATATTACATCAATGCCGGGTACGATACGAAATCGGGACGGGTGTCACGCCTGCCCGGAATCACTATCGTTTCGAACCTCGATAAGGACGGAAAACCAGAGAAGGAAAATTCTGGTACCGGCAGCAGTGAGCTGTTCTGGCATACTGACAATTCTTATGTCGACAACCCGCCAAAAGGCAGCATCCTTTATGGAATTCAGGTGCCTATCAATGGCGGTGGCGATACATCTTTCGTCAATCAATACGCGGCCTACGAAGAGCTGTCCGATGCCATGAAGAAGCGCCTGCTCGCAATGCACATCCGCCACGACAACAGCCGGAACACGGCGGGCGGCACACGCCCCACTGCCAAGCGTCCGACGAAACGGGAAGAGGTCGACGGCCCCACTCATCCAATCGTGCGCAAGCACCCGGACACTGGTCGGAATGCGCTGTATCTCGGCCGGCGTTACGCGCCGCCGTCAAGTTACATCGTGGAACTGCCGCAGGATGATAGCGAGGCGCTTCTCGACGAGCTTTGGGCCCATGCGACACAAGACAAGTTCGTATGGACCCAGGTTTGGCAGCCGAAGGACGTCATTATGTGGGACAACCGCTGCACCATGCACACCCGCAATAAAATCGACCATACGCAGCCGCGCGAGATGCACCGAAGCCTAATCAAGGGCGAGCCCATAATCCCGGCAACCGCTCCGTAGTACTTAGACGTCCGGTTGGCCAGGTGGCAGGACAAGGGTTACCGTAGTGCCTACCCCAAGGGCGCTTTCGAGCGAAATCGAGCCGGCATGCATTTCGGCGATCGACTTCACAAGGTAAAGTCCAAGGCCGCTCCCCTCGTGGAAACGGTCTAGGACATTCCCGACTTGGGTAAATGGCTGCAGCACTTTATCGTGATCCGTCTCGGCGATACCGATTCCGGTGTCCGAGACCGAAATTTCTGTCATACCTTCCTGCAAGCGCGCGATCACCTCGATCCGGTCGCCGAATTTCGAAAACTTGATGGCGTTGGCCAAAAGGTTGATCAAAGCCTGTTTGAGGCGCAAGGAATCGGCAAACAACCTCCCGGCCGGCTCTTCGACCGTTACTTCAAGCGTGAGTCCCCCCTGAGTGATCCGGTCCTGGAACATGCGTCGACATTCCTCGAAGAGTATGGCGAGGTCGACGAGCTCACAATGCACCGACATCTCTCCCGCTTCAATCTTGGAAACATCGAGGATGTCATTGATCAAGTGCAGCAGGTGCTTACCCGATCCATTAATATCAGATGCATATTCACGGCGGCGTTCTTCCGCGACGTCACCTTGCAGGATCTCCGAAAACCCGATGATGGAATTAAGCGGCGTGCGTAGTTCGTGACTTACGTTGGCGAGAAACTCTGACTTGACCCGATTAGCAAACTCGGCGCTCTCCTTTGCTTGCAGATGATCCTGCTCCGCTGCGCGCCGCTCGGTAATATCAATGAAACACGAGACATAGCACCCGCATTCCATCGGCGTCCGTTCGATGAGGATGATACTACCGTCGGAACGCTCGCGTTCCTCGATGCTATGGAGACCCTTCCGGAAATAGTGGACCTCTCGCTCCGACGATTGCGCTGCGGGGTCTCCTTCTCCGAATTGCCCTTTCACTGCCAAATCGTGGATCAGGTCGTAGGCCCTCCTACCGCGTCTCACTCGGCTGGAATCATGTCCGGTAATGTCGATATAGCGTTGGTTCCAAGCCACCAGTTTGAGATCTCGGTCGTATACACAGATACCAAAATCGATCGTTTCTAAAGTACGCTGTAGGATCAGGGTATAGGTGCCGAGTTCCTCTTCCGCCCGTACTCGGCCGGCCATCTCCCGCACGATCTCCGCATTCTGGCGCTGAACGCGATCATTGAGCTGACGGATGCCTTCGTAGTGCAGTATAATTCCCTGTACGGTACAGCGAACGATCAGGAACAAGATGCCGTAGAGCACAGCGAACACGAGCGTTGCGGCGGCTACAACATACCAGATCGACTGCCTCATCTCGGCAAGTTCCTTGCCGACATCAGAATAAATCTCTATCGCCCCTACCACGGCACCGTCGGGGCCACGGATCGGAACATAAGTTTCAACGACGTCAACATCGCGTCGCGTGGCACCAAACCGATTTATAGCGGCACGCCTGCTGAAATGGCTTGCCGGCTCCCCGGAAGCAACGACCTTGGCGATGTTTTCCACCTCGGACGCCCCGTCGCCGATTTCCGATGCGATTGGGGGATAGACAGTCAGGCCTTCCCGCGTAAACACCTTAACCTTGATTATTGGCGTGTCTTCCGAAAGGAGGCGAATCGTCTTATCGAAGGTCGTAGGATCCTGTTCGATCTGGTCCAGAAACTGATTCGTCATGCCTTCCCGGCTGACCGATCCCCGCATGCGCAACGCGTTCATAATGGTTTTGGCGAGATGCACGTTCTGCCGTTCAGCCAGGGCGATCGACCGGGCGCTCGATTCCAATTCCGAGAGATAGGCGAGAACTGACGTGGCGGTAATAAAAGCGATCGTTCCAGCTACCGCAAAATATCGGAGCGGCGGAAAATGCGCTTTCTTCTGTGTTTGGTCCGTCGACGTCAATCCGCCCTTCCTTCACGCGCCAACCAAAATTACATCAAGAATACGCCTTTACCGGTCGTTTGCGTGTCAAACAGCTTATAGGCCTCTTTCGCCTGGTCGAGCGTGAACTCATGAGTGAAAAGCGAGTCGACGTCGATCTTGCGATCGGCGACGAACTCCGCACATTCCGCCTGACCGTTCTTACTGAACGTCCATGACCCGACCAGCTTCACCTGGCGTCGGATCAGATCGTTGGAGACGTCCAGGGTTACTTCGCCGCGTTCGCCAACATAGCAAGTCGTCCCCCAAGTGCGCACAGAACGAACCGCAGCTCGCCGGGCCTCGGGGTTGGAACTGCAATCAAGTGTCTTCTGTGCACCCTCATCGTGTGTCAGATCGCGAATCGCCTCGACAGCATCGTCCGAAAGGGGGTCCACGACTTCGTCGGCACCGAACTGCGTCGCAAGCGCCCGGCGTTCCTCACTGATATCGAGTGCGATCACCCTTGCGCCCATAGCTTTCGCCAATTGCGTCGCACTGAGTCCGACCGGCCCCTGCCCGAAAATCGCGATCGTCTCGTCACCCGCGAGGTTGAGCCTTTTCAGCGCGCCGTAAGCCGTCCCGGTTCCGCAGGAAATCGCGGCACCAGTCATGAACGACAGCGCATCCGGCAGTTTGACGACCGTATGGGCAGGCACTTTCATGAATTTGGCATGCGCACCGTCACCCATACCTCCATAGACGATTGCGCCTTCCAGGCACATTTGCGACCACCCATCGCGGCAATGCTTGCATACGCCACATCCGCTGTAGTGGTGGTCCATGACCCGATCGCCAACTTTGGCGAGCGACGACGGCACAGCACTGCCAACCTCAGCGATGACACCGCATGGTTCGTGCCCGGCAATGTTGATTTTTTCTTTCTTTGGTCCTCGATACTGATGCAGATCGCTGCCGCACATCCCGGACGCCTTGATCTCGATGATGACCTCGTCTGGCGCAGGAGTTGGGTCGGGAACCTCCATGAGATCGAGCTTCCGTTCGCCTAGAAACACAATTGCCTTCATATCCGCCTCCTCAATCCAAATTTAGCCGTTTTAATACAACCTAGGTCCGCATGCCGACGTGTCAGCACGCCGACTGGCTTATATATTAAAGGACATGCAAAATGGCGCCGGAGACTCCGGCTGAATTGAGGGATCGAAGCATGACTGGCAACGGCAGATTGCCGCTTTCGCGGTTCAAGGTATTGGATTTAACGGCACATCGGGCGGGCCCGACCTGTGTGCGCCAGCTGGCCGATTGGGGTGCCGATGTCATCAAAATCGAAGCGCCGAACCGGATCAACAAGGACAAGGGCGGCATTATAGGTGCGCGTCATGGGTTCGATTTTCAGAACCTGCATCGCAATAAGCGTAGCCTGACGCTGAACCTCAAGAGCAACGAGGGCAAAGAAGTTTTCTTCAAATTGGTCGAGCAATCGGACGTCATCGTCGAAAACTACCGCTCGGCGGTCAAACACAGGCTCGGCATCGATTACGAACCCTGCGCCAAGGTCAATCCGCGCATCGTCTACGCGAGCATCGCCGGCTTCGGACAGGACGGTCCATACGGCAAACGCCCGGGTGTCGACCAAATTGCACAGGGCCTAGGCGGCTTGATGAGCGTCACCGGTATGCCCGGCCAGGGCCCTGTCCGGGTGGGTATTCCCATCTGCGACCTGACGGCGGGAATGTTCTTGGCACAGGCGGTCCTTATCGCCCTACTCGATCGGGAAGCGACCGGTGAAGGCCAGTGGGTGCACACCTCTTTATTGGAGGCCATGATCCAGATGATGGATTTCCAGGCGTCGCGCTATCTGGTGAAAGGCGACGTCCCGAAACAGGCCGGGAACAACCACCCAACAAGCATTCCGACCGGCGTCTTCGAGACCGCTGATGGTCATATCAATATTGCCGCCTCGGGCCAGACATTGTTTCAACGGTTCTGCAAGGCCGCAGAACTCGACCACCTTCTTGAAGATCCGAAATTCAAGGAATCGGAAAGCCGCTCGAAGAACCGCGACGCGCTGAACGGGCTGATCAACGACCGCATTCGGCAGAAGGCAAGCCAATATTGGGTCGACCTTCTAAATACCGACGAGGTGGGTGTGCCGTGCGGTCCGATTTATACCGTCGACCAAGTCTTCGCCGATCCTCAGGTTGAGCACCTGAAGATGGCGAAGACGCAGCACCATCCCACACTGGGCGACATCAAGCTGGTTGGCCAAGCGATCAATCTCACCAATACACCCGAGCCTGAGGAATTCCGCATACCGGTCCCGGAGCTCGGCGAGCATACGGACTCGATCCTCACTGATCTCGGTTATGACGCGGATCGAATTGCCGACCTTAAATCCCGCGACGTCGTGTGACGCCGCCCGAAGCGATACGAGAAAAGGAACTGACATGGAACTCAACACCGAGAAGATGATTGGGGAAAAGGAAGGCGGCATCGGCTGGATGACCTTCAACAACCCGGAGCGGCGTAATGCGATGGCGCTGGAGATGTGGGAAGCCGTGGAGACAATCCTCGACGAATTCGAATCGGATAACGAGATTAAGGTCATCGTCATGAAAGGCGCTGGCGATAAGGCCTTCGTGTCCGGAGCCGATATCTCCGAGTTCAAGGAGCGCCGCAACAATGCGGAAGCAGCCGCCGAGTATGCCCGGATTTCAGAAGGTGCGCGCGCGCGCCTCATGGCCGTCAAGAAACCGCTGATTGCCATGATACAGGGCTATTGCCTAGGCGGTGGCATGGCAGTAGCAATGGCGGCGGACATGCGCTTTGCCAGCGACGATTCGCAGTTTGGCATTCCCGCGGCCCGCTTGAGCATCGCCTATGGTTTCGACGGGCTGCACAAACTGGTGCACCTCGTGGGACCGGCGATGGCGAGCGAGATTATGTTTACCGCGCGCCGGGTCTCCCCCGAGGAAGCACAGAAGATTGGCTTGATCAACCGCGCGGTTCCGATCGACGAACTTGAATCAGCCGTGCGCGAGGTCGCCGACGCCATCTGCCGTAACGCGCCGCTCTCCATAGCTGCCTCCAAGTACACCATCGGGCAGATCCTCACCGACAAGGAGGACCGGGACTACGACGAGATCAAGCGCCTGTCTCAGGTCTGTTTCGACAGCAGTGATTACAAAGAGGGCCGAGAGGCCTTTATGGAAAAACGCTCGCCGGTATTCACTGGCAGCTGACGCAGTTGAGGGTTCCTAGAAATATTCCGCGTCACCCCTGAAGCCTCTGAACTCATCGACAGCCTAATCGAGACGGCTGCCACTGGGCGGAGACTCAGCGGAACACATTCCGGCACGGCGCGTTCCCCCTTCCGCGGCCCGAGCGGTCACGCCAGTAACGCTTACCCCGCCGCAAGGTCGCGGGAAAGGCGTCGCGCCCGCTCCGCCTGGTCAGTTGCCATCCGGCTGCAGAGGCCGGTGTAAGCCGTCGGATCGAGCAGAGAATCGATTTGCTCTTGTGAAAGATGTCCCGTCACCCGCGGATCGCGACCGAGCAGATCGCTGAAGATCTCTCCACCGGTCGCCGCCGCCTGTGCGGCATCATAGACGACGTCGTGCGCTTCCTGGCGGCCAATGAATTCGCCCAATGCCAGCATCATCGGCTCCGCCATGATCAATCCGTCGGTGAGATCGAGGTTGGCGCGCATGCGCTCGGACTTCAATACGAGACCTTCGGTCAGTATCCGAACACGCTCCAGGGTGTCGCCCATCAGCGCGCAAACCTCGCCCTGGGCGTAGCGCATCATCAACGATGTCTGCCGGTTCGCCTCGTGTTCCGTCATGACCGTTTCCAGGGCAAGCGGCACCATGGTGCGTATCTGCGCCGCATAGGCCATGACATCCTGCGACAGGTGCGGGTTTCTTTTCTGTGGCATCGTGCTGCTGCCGACGGTGCCTGGTGAGATCGGTTCCTCGACCTCTCCGAATTCCTGCTTCATGCCGGTATAGATTTCGAAGCCGAACTTGCCGCAGGTTGCCGCAAGCAGCGCCAAGAGCATCACGTGCTCGGCAAGGTGATCCATGATGCTGCGCGCCGGCACAGGCATCGCGGGCATGTCGAGATGGGTAGCCATGCGGGCCTGCACTTCCAGCCCTTGGTCTCCGAAGGAGGCGACCGTACCCGCAGCACCGCCTAGCAAAGCCTGAAAGACGCGCGGTTCGCATTCCCGCAAACGCTCCACGTGACGCGCAAATTCGTCGATCCATATTGCCACCTTCAGCCCGTAGGTCGCAGGCACCGCATGCTGTCCATGGGTGCGGCCCGGCAACGCCATATCCTTCGATTTATCCGCCAGGTCGGCCAAGGCGGCGAGAATCTGACCGAGCTGTTTTAGATAGATCCGGTGCGCCTTGCGAAGCTGCAGCAAATCGCCGGTCTGGGTGATGTTCTGCGTCGTGGCACCCCAATGCACATAGTTGCCCGCATCACCGTCGCAGAGCCGTGAGAGCTCCCAGACGAGTGGTACAAGCGTATGCGCCGTCCGCGTGAAACCCTCGATCAGGCGCTCCCGATCGAATAGCGACAGGTCGCATTTGCGAACAATTTCGTCCGCGGCTTCTGCCGGAATCATACCGAGTTCGGCTTCCGCCTTGGCGAGCGCCGCCTCGACATCGAGCCAAGCTTGCCAGCGCGCATCCTGCTCGAACAGTGCCGAAATGCCGGGATCAGGAACGCGAAGTGATGTTGGATTGCCTTGCTGCATGAGTGTCTCTCCCGCACGAATTACGATACCCAGAGTCTGATATGCGTCGCTGGCGGGCGTCAACGATTCGACCTACCTTATTTTTAACGACGCAAGAAACCGGGGAAGACGGCGCCATGGCCACGGCACGCACGGCGAAAAACGCTGCATCCAACATCCAATTGCCGCCCGCGGTTCTCGAAGGAATTTATACGACGATGCCCTACAACGACAAATTGGAACGAGCGACCATCCCATCGACGGAAAAAATCACCGAGGCGGTCCGGGAATTGATGCGTTGAAGAAACTCGACGCTGCCATCTACGCGACGGAGGAATTGGAAGAGACAGCTAAACTCTGCCTTTTGCTGGACGCTCACAATCCGCGCTGCCTGACGCTGGAACAGATCGAGGAATTGGAACGCGTCTTCGGAAAGGTGAGTGGATGACCGCCAGCACAATCGGTTTGATGGTACCGACGCGTGGCCGGCCCGCGCTTCTCGAGCGCTTCGCAAAAAGCATCGTACAAACGGCGAACGATCCATCACGTATCGAAATTCACACCTATCTGGATCGAGACGACGCGGCCCTAGACGAATATGCCTCAACGATCGAACGGCTAAGCGCGGAACTTGGACCCCTGGGTATTTCGTTCGCGGGCGGCATCGGCGATCCGGTTGGCGTGCCGGGGGCCATGAACGAACTTGGCCGCGCGAGTAAAACCGACCTGCTGATTATGTCCAACGACGATCAGGTCTATACCGACTTTGGTTGGGATGCGCGCCTGGAACAGGAGACCGCGAAATTTCCCGACGGAATTTTCCTGTTCTGGTTTGCCGATGGAATCGAAAGCGACCGTTGGTGCTGCTTTCCAATAGTAAGCCGCCGCTGGATCGAACGACTTAATTATTACGCACCAACGATGTTTGAGCATTTTTTCGTCGACACCTGGCTCTGGGATGTCGCCTTGCGTGTCGGACGCGCACATTACATCGCCGATGTGAACGTCAACCATATTGCCGCCTGGGCGGGCAAGGCGCCGGAAGACGAGACGGCGCTTCGAACACGCGGGCCGTTAAGCGCCGGAAGATTCGAACGGGACAACATGACCTATGGAACGCTAGAGAGATATCGTGCCGCAGACGCCGAACACCTCCGCGGCATAATGGTCCTATCGGACTACGAACGCGTTGACGGCCACGAGATCGGTACGCCGCGCAGGAGACCGAGTCGAGACCCCGAAAGCGGGACGATTCATTTCGATTTTCAGCAGCACAGCACTTATGAAGGAAGCGTTCTGGACCGACTTTGACGAGAAAAACTATGCCGAATTTCGCCGCCAACCTGTCGATGATGTATACCGAGGTCGCGTTCCCGGAACGATTCGCCGCCGCCGCTGGCGACGGTTTCAAGGGTGTCGAGTTCCTCTTCCCTTATGAATGGCCAGCCAGCGAAGTCGCCGAGTGGCGGGAAGCAGCCGGCGTTGCGCAGGCACTGTTCAACGCACCACCGGGAAACTGGGACGGAGAGGAACGCGGTCTTGCTGCGCTCCCTGGTCGAGAGGGTGAGTTTCAAGACACAATCGCCACCGCGCTCGAATACGCTGCCGCGCTTGATTGCCCACGCATTCACATCATGGCGGGTATCAGACCCGAGGATACCTCCGATGCGGTCCTGTACGACACCTATGAAAAGAACCTCACCTTTGCCGCCGGCGAGGCCGCAAAGTCCGGTCGCAACGTCATAATCGAGCCAATCAACATCCGCGACGTCCCAGGCTATTTCCTCAACCGCCAAGCCGATGCACACCGGGTTGTCGACGCGGTCGGAGCGCCGAACCTGAGAGTGCAGATGGACCTGTATCATGTGCAAATCGTCGAAGGCGATGTGGCGA
>DJKK01000223.1:16030-16169 GCA_002434595.1 Alphaproteobacteria bacterium UBA6544
ACGTCATAATCGAGCCAATCAACACCCGCGACGTCCCCGGCTATTTCCTCAACTGCCAGGCCGATGCACACCGAGTTGTCGCCGCAGTCGGAGCGCCGAACCTGAGAGTACAGATGGACCTGTATCATGTGCAGATCGT
>DJKK01000036.1:0-20733 GCA_002434595.1 Alphaproteobacteria bacterium UBA6544
ATACTGCGCTCTATGCGAATGGCCCCTATGACGGGCCGACCGGAATTTTTAGGTGGTAACGAGTGACCGTTAAGGCCGCTTGTGAAGACTGCTCAAGTGTTCGATTCTAGTAATTGCGAAATCGCTGCTCGTCGCGTCGAATACTTCCCGTTGGCTTTTGGATTTGGGTTAACCCCTCCATCGGCAGGTGGTCAATAACATCCGCGCCTCAGTCAGCAGCAGGCGGAAAGTCAACTAGGATCCGGACGCCAGGTTGATTGTCTGAAACCATAAGCTCGGCGTAATGAAGCTCGGCGATCGCCTTGCATAGGCTCAAGCCCAGCCCGTTGCCCCCGCTCGTTCGGCTTTTTTCGCCGCGGTAAAAGCGCCTGAAGACCTTTTCGCGGTCTTCGCGGGCAATCCCGGGCCCAGTGTCGGCAATGCACAGCAAGGGCGCTCCATTCGAGAATGAGGCCTCCATAGATATTATTGTGCCTTCCGGTGTGTGTCGGAGAGCATTTTCGACAAGATTGGATATCAACTG
Organism: Alphaproteobacteria bacterium UBA6544; assembly: GCA_002434595.1. Classification (GTDB taxonomy): domain Bacteria; phylum Pseudomonadota; class Alphaproteobacteria; order UBA8366; family UBA8366; genus UBA6544. The sequence goes on from DJKK01000036.1 coordinate 524, forward strand.
CATCAAAAGATCAGAGTCGCCGAGAACGTACAGAGGCTGATCCGATATCTTCAACCGGAGTTGCTGGCCAGCATCCTCTGCGGTTGGTTCGAAAGCGTCGTAGACATTGATAACGAGGTCACGCAGATCAGTTCGGCGAAACCTTTCACGCCTGTCTCCCGCTTCTATCTGAGCAATCCGCAAAAGCGCATTGAAGGTATTAATGATGTCCTCGGTCTGGGCCAGCGCGATAACAGCTTCATTTGTGTCTACAGCTTGTTGATTGGCCATTTTTTCCAACCGTTGACGCAATCGCTGCAAAGGTGTGCGAAGATCATGCGCGATATCGTTGGAAATCTGGACCTGGCTTTCCATCAGGTTTTCAAGCTTTTCAAGAGTATTGTTGATACTCGTCGAAACACGGTCCAGATCGTCATTCGACGTTTCATCTATCGGTATACGCGCGGCGAGTTTGCCTTCCGCGACTTCTTCCATCGTTGTCGAAATCGCTTCTATCCTTTGCTCTGTAAGGCGGCCGACCCAAACACCCGCAAAGGACCCAATACCCATGATCAGAATGAAACCTGACACAAGACTTATTCCGAGAGCTTCAAGAACTTCAGCAATGACGTGATTTCCGGTCCCTTGAACAAGGGTATATTGGCCGAATTTTTCATCAATGATCCAGTAGCCCGAAATCTCTTCCTCATGCTCTCCGATGATGAAAACATTTTCGGCAGAAACGTATTCACGCTGCTCCTCTCCGTCAATTTGTGTGATGTTACCCGCCAAAACCGTGCCATCTGGCCCAAGCAGCTGGAATATGCGTGCGTTTTCAAAGTTCACCCGCGCCATCACATCGACGCTTTTGACCAAGTCATCGATGCCGTTTTCTTCAAAGATTTCCAGCAGGATTTCCCTGTCGGAATTCATTTGATCGTGTAGCCAGTCACGCACCTCATAGTTGGAAAACCAATAGGCCCCAGCGAATATCACGGCCGACAGTACCGAATAAAGAAATGCAAACTGAAGCGACAGCCGCAGTGATGTTCGGCCCGACTTAAACATGCATGCTATACCCAGAGCCGCGCACAGTGTGGATCAATTGACGGTCAAACGACTTGTCGATTTTATTTCTCAAGCGGCTGATGTGGGTTTCAACGACATTGGTCTTGGGGTCAAAGTGAAAATCCCAAACGCCTTCCAGCAGCATCGTCCGCGTCACGACACGTTCGGCATTTCGCATTAAGAAAACAAGTAGCCGAAACTCGCGAGGTTGCACCTGTATTGTAATCCCAGCCCTGACAACAGTGTGTTTGATTAGATCGACCTCAAGGTCTGCAAGTTGCAGTTTTGTCTCTTCGGCCTGCATGGGAGGCCTGCGCGCCAATGCTGTTAGGCGGGCCGAGAGTTCTGAAAAAGCGAAGGGTTTGACCAGGTAATCGTCTGCACCTGCTTCCAGCCCATCGACCCGATCATTGATGCCGTCCATGGCGCTCAAGAAGATGATTGGCGTGGCGACATCCGCGCTGCGAATTGATTTGACCAATGACAAACCGTCGATACCTGGAAGCATCCGGTCGATAACCATGACGTCAAAATCGCTGTCTAGCGCGCTGAGAAACCCGCTTTTGCCGTCGGCAACGTGTTCGAAAACATGCCCAAGCTCTCTCAGGCTAGAGCAGATGTAGTCTGCTGTTTCTTGGTCATCTTCCACGATCAGAACGCGCATAGGCTCACCATAAAATGTTCGGTTTAGACTACTCCTAAATCTTTCGCTCCGCCATGGGGGCAAGATTACCAATCGGTATAGACGTGACCACCACCGGGACAGATCGGCCGCCGTATCCAGAGCCCGAAGTTTCAAGAGGGCGCCATGGTCACACTCGATACCAATATCCCAGCTCAACACCCTTCCGTCGGTATTCGAGGCAGTTTCGGGCTCACGCTTCAAGATCGCCGGTTTCTGATCGCCGCTCTGTTAATGCTGCTGGCGATACGGTTGCTCTTTATGTTGTGGCTGCCATTCACGGACACAACAGAAGCACGCTACGTCGAGATCGCGCGGAAAATGATCGAGACGGGTGATTGGATCACCCCCCAGTTTGACTATGACGTCCCATTCTGGGGAAAGCCGCCGCTGCACACCTGGTTTTCTGCGCTCGGCATGCAGATTTTCGGCGTCGGTGGATTTGGAGCACGGATATTTATTTTACTCTCAGGGCTGTCCGTTCTTGGCCTGACGGGCGTGTTCATGAAGCGCTATGTGGGTGCGGAACAGGCACTGGTGGCAGTTGTCGCGTTGCTCTCGTCCGTATTATTCTTCGGTGCCTCGGCCTTCGTTATGACCGATATGGTCATGACACTCGGTATAACGCTGAGCATGGTCGCCTTTTTCACTCAAGTAACCGATCAAACCGGCCAAAGAATATGGGGCCACCTGTTTTTTGTCGGGCTGGCCGTCGGTCTGCTGGCAAAGGGCCCAGTGGCACTTGTATTGACGCTGATGCCAATCGGTTTGTGGATACTTCTCGGTAAACGGTGGTCGCTTGTTTGGGCGTTGCCTTGGCGTACGGGCATGGCATTGCTCTTGGCGCTAACTCTGCCTTGGTACATTGCTGCCGAGCTGAAGACGCCGGGTTTTCTGCGCTATTTCCTTATCGGTGAACACTTCGAGAGATTTACCGTATCGGGCTGGCAAGGAGACCTATACGGCTCGGGACATGCGCGGGCGAAAGGCCTGATATGGCTTTACTGGATCGCTGCGTTTTTGCCATGGACCCTGTTTGCAGGGTGGCTTGTTTGGCGCGTAAAAAAGATCGCCAAGGTCGTTAGGGAAGATACCCGCGGCTGGCACAGTTATCTTTTGCTATGGGCTCTGGCGCCAATGCTGCTCTTTACGCCAGCCGCCAATATTCTCGCCGCATATACCCTCCCTGGAATGCCGGCCGCCGTCCTTCTGCTGGTGTCGCTTTGGTCGTCGGTTCAAGGCCCCCCCGGGCGCGCTGCAAGGACGGTGTTCGGCGTCTCCATCGGTGTAGTGACAGCACTGTTTGCCACCATCACCTTGTTGTCGAAAGTTGCGCCGGAGGCACTGAACCTGAAGTCGCAGCAGGCTCTGGTCACACAAGCTCTAGAGATCGACCCGCAGATGCGCGTCTCATATTGGGGCGGTAGAAGTTATTCCGCGGAATTCTACACCGCCGGTAAAGCGCAAGCGATCACAGATACCGGCGGGCTTGCAGCGCTTGCCTCTGATGATGTGAGAGACGCCGTCGCCGTGTCGCCTGGTGCCCTTGACCATGTCTCTGAGGCGCTCGGTCAACGATTTACAAACCTCGGCAAATTTGGACGAAACTTCCTCTTTGTAGAGGCGGGTATCACAGGGGAAAAACCATGAAGTTGGCCGCTATGCAGATGCACGACGTACGAAAAGTAGCTAGCCCAATTAGGGTGCCCGATCTCTCATTCGTTATCCCTGCGTTTAATGAAGAAGAGAACATCGCAGAGACCATCCGACGCGTCGATACCGAAGCCCGTAGCCTAGTGCGTTCCTATGAGATCATCGTCGTGGATGATGGCAGTTCGGACGGCACCTTCCAGCACGCCAAGGCCGCCGATCGTGACGTTCCAATACAGGTGATCCGATTGTCGCGAAATTTCGGCAAGGAACAGGCGATCATGGCTGGGCTTGAGGCGTCGACAGGCGCGGGCGTTGTCATTCTTGATGCTGACCTGCAAGAGCCTCTTTGCCACCTCGCAAGCATGATTCAGCACCGTGCCGAAGGGTTCGAGGTGGTTTATGCCGTGCGAGCCCATCGAGAGGATGAACCATATCTAAAGCGTCTGTTCACCCGCGTTTTCTACAAATTGCTCAATCTGGGCACCGAAGCCAGCATTCCAGAGGATGCCCGGGATTTTCGCTTGATGGACCGGCGGGTCGTCGATGCGCTATGTGAACTTCCGGAACGCAATCGGTTCATGAAAGGGCTGTATGGCTGGGTTGGCTTCCGGACCAAAGCCATAGAAATTGAATTGGAACAGCGCGGAGGCGGTAAATCCAAGTTCGGCTTTCGGGGCCTCCTGAAGCTCGGTCTCACGGGGATGACTTCCTTCACCAACTGGCCTCTGCGTGTCTGGACGCTGATCGGCATGAGCATCGCTACACTCTCTATTGTCTATGGGCTCTGGATTGTCGCGAAAACCATGCTCTTTGGTATTGATGTGCCAGGCTGGTCGACGCTTGCAGTCGCTGTGTTCCTTTTGGGGGGGGTGCAGCTTATCTCAATCGGCGTGCTAGGTGAGTATCTTGCGCGGGTCTTCACCGAGGTCAAAGGGCGGCCTGGCTTCATCATCGCGGAAATCCATAGCCATATCGAAGCCGAGGGGTAATCGTGTATCAGTTCCTGAAATTCGGGTTTGTAGGAGGCATTGCAACGTTGGTGCATATGCTGATCGGGGTGACGCTTGTTCACTCTGGATGGCCTGCGCTTGCAGCAAACCTGGTCTCGTTTGTAATCGCTTTTGTCGTCAGCTTCATGGGGCACTACGGCTTTTCTTTCTCCAACCAAGAAAAAGAGATTGCCACATCGCTAAAGCGATTTGCCGTGGTGGCATGTGCCGGGTTTGTCATTAATGAAACCTTGCTCGCCTTGCTGATATGGTCGGTGCCTCTACCCCATATCGCGTCTCTGGTCGTATCGACTGGCGTCGCGGCTCTTGTGACATTTTTTGCCAGCCGGAATTGGGCGTTTCGGCGGTTGCATAAAGACCATGCCTGAACACTGTGCCGTGGCAATCGCGCTTTGCAGATGCCACGGCGAAGCTATTTGCGGAAATCTAGTTCTGGCGTGTGTGACTGTGTAGCCTAGGGGACGGCATGGGCGTGTTGCCTGCCCTCAGCCGTCTTGGGTGCCTGGTTTGTCTGGACGTATCCCGAAATAGGTTCGCCCCGATTTCTGCAGCGCCGAGAGGACTTGGATCTCAATCACTGTTGGAATAGGTCTTTCGACGCATTTCAAGGACGGTCAAATAGATCACGACCAAGTCGATTACTGTAAGCAATACCAGCATCCCGCCGCCAATCGAGAACCATTCAAAGACCTGATACACAACGAAGGCGGCAAGAATGGCAATCGCAGCGATGTCCGCCCATTTTGCACCGTAGAGCAATGCCGCCACCACGCCGATGTGCAGCGCACCATGTGCCGTAAAATATGCGGTATAAAACGATAGGTCAGCTTGGGGGATCGAACCCGCCAATGACATGATCTTTGTGGCTAGAAAGTCTTTTGGATCCTGACTGAGTTCGGCCTTGAAAACCCATTCGGCGAATTTAGGCAATTGCTGCGTTGCGCCAAAGACGATTGCTGCAGCTGTTGCAAGCTGGAACAGGCCAAGAAGCCCTTTTGCAACGACCGTTAGAAGAAACAGCTGATGGGATGTAGCTTCAGTTCGTTTGTCTAAAAGGATCACATTGCCGCTCCGGGTCGTCGCACATATTTCTTGGTAGACTAATCGCTCAGACCTTGTCGTACCACCGTCATGAGCCTCAAAAACTGTCCTGCCGTAACATTGCGACATCTTATTAGAAGCGGCCTGCTTTCGTTTCCGGAAGCAGGCCAGTCGAGGCAGGTTACGGGTGGGGTTTAGCTATTCCGGGATGCGCTCCAGCCCATCCTTAGAGCGCGTCATGTACATGATCGTCGCGGCAATCGCGGCAAAGAAGATCAGACTTGTCACAACTGTGCCAAGACCAAGTCCACCGTTTGCCGCAGGCTGCGAAAGATAGTCGCCGAAGGATGCCCCCATGGGGCGCGTGACAATGTAGGCCAACCAGAAGGCAAGAATTCCGTTCATTTTGCCGGAGTAGAAAAGCCCCGCAATGACGGCGATGACAGCCGCGTACATGATGCCGGAAAGAAGATATCCCGCGCCCAGACCCTCTGCGAGCTGGTCACCTGCAGAAGTGCCGAGCGCAAAGGTGAACAGGATGGCCAGCCAATAGAAAGCCTCTCTCCGGAACGTGTAGATAGAGTGGATCGACAGTGTCTTTTCTACCGCATACCAGACCGCGAAAGTCGTGGCGAGTGCTGCCGCGAACATCAGGGTGATCGGCGTAAACGACCATCCGAGGTTGTCGATGAAGTTGTCTGTAATCAACGTACCTACAACGCTCACAAGAACCACGGTCGACCAATATATCCAAGGCACGTATTTTTGCTGCTGGAACTGGAAAACGAGTGCGATGGCGAGGAAGACAGACATTATCAACGAGGTATTGGTCAGGCCCATTCCCAAGTTGCTTGCAATTAGATCGGCAGCTGTTTCGCCGACTGTGACAGCGAGCAATTTCACCAGCCAAAAGTCCCAGGTCACCTGAGGTACCCGGTTGTAAATTGTCTCACCGGTCGTCGTGTCGATCATCGAATGAGCGTTGCCGTCGCTCACCTGTTGTGCTGTGGTTTGTCCCATTGGATCGGATCCTTTCAAAAGGGCATCAAATCCGAAGTCAGAGCCTTTGCGTATATCACCCCGTCCGTGCCGACTGCTGTGCGGATTGGAAACGAGCTGGGTTGGTACCGACTTCGATAGGATCGCTTATGGTGCGTCGGTGGTTACAGTGACATTTGGCACAGCATACCAATCGGTAATCTCTGATTTATCGCGGCAAACGTCTTTCGTCGCCGCGTAGGGGCGCGCCTAAAGGTTCAGGATACAAATCGATGGTAGCGACAGCGATCAGGCCGGTGGAAGCGGCTGGCCTTGCTGCGTTCCGTCATCTTCTGCAGCGTCAGCGGCCGCAGCATTTGTATCTGCGCCGTTGGAGGTCACCGTCACACTCCGCTTTGCGAACTCGATACCATTTTCAGCAAAGGCTTGCTGAAGAAGGCGCAACATCTCGCGGCGCATCACGAACTGTTCGCCTGGGACGGACATGAACTTGAGCCGAACCATGAGCCCAAATAGATCGACGTCGTCGATACCCTGAAACTTCAGTGGTTCCAGGATATAGGGCCCGAACTCTTCCTCTTCCATGATTGACGCAGAAACCTGTTTGACGATCTTCTTCACCTTCAACACATCGGTATCGAGCGGTAGCTGGAACTGGAACTTCACGATGACCCAATCCCGGCTATAGTTCGTGATGGAAGGAACAGCACCATAAGGGATTGTGTGCAGCGCGCCCCGGTGGTGCCGAACCTGCATAGATCGGAGGGAAAGGCGCTCGACCGTACCGCGCAGATTTCCAACTTCGACGTATTCACCGATACGAAAGGCGTCATCAATCACATAGAATATGCCGGCAAGAATGTCTTTCAGAAGGCTTTGTGCTCCAAGCCCGATCACAAGTCCGACAACGCCAGCTCCTGCAAGCATGGGGCCCAAATCCACCCCGGCTTGAGACAGCGCAATCAAGCCCGCTAACAGGATCAATGCGCCCCAAAGAACACCCTGAACAAGTGATATGACACTGATGGCACGCGACGCCTTCACCGGTCGACCTGTCCCGGCGGTGACAGTTTCACTATCTTGCGTAAGCTGACGCTTTAAGAGCGCCGAAAACGAGATGATCCCTGTTCCGCCGATAATCAGAACAAGCAGTACCTTGGTCAGTGGCGTTAGAACTTTAGTCTGACTGTCAAGCAACAGGTCCCCAAACTGAAACTCCAAGACTGCCAAGGCAGCGAGCACAAAAACAAGTCCGATCCAGCGTGTGTGTCGTTTCATAAATGCGAGTGCCGTTTCTATATATGGCTGAATGTTACCGGGGAATGGGATGCCAAGGGCCCAAGAGGTTCAGCGGGTTTCCAAGGAAAACTATCATCTCATCAGGAAAAAGGGTTCAACTGAATTCAGAACTTACCAAAAGGTAATCTCGTGGCAATACGCAGCAGCGACTGTAATGTTAGTGGCGTATCCAATTCTTTCGAAATTTAACATCTGTGATAATGGAGCAGACCGTGACCTCACACTCAAAATCCACATTGAACAAGATCGCGGAAGTTACGATCTTCTTCTGGATCATCAAGATTATCGCAACAACTCTTGGCGAGATGTCGGGCGATATGCTCGCCCAGACACTTAACCTTGGTTATGTCATCGGCCTGGGGATCACAGGTGCGTTCCTTGTGACAGTTCTGGTGTTTCAAGTCCGTGCTGAACGCTATCATCCTGCGCTGTTTTGGGCTGCGATTGTCGGCACCACGATGGTCGGGACCGAGATTTCGGACATGATGGACCGAACCTTTGGGCTCGGCTATGTCTGGGGATCTGCGATCCTGTTGTCGGGGCTTCTGGCGACACTGGCTATCTGGTACAAGCGCGACGGTAACCTGAGTGTTGACCCCATTATACGCAAAGATGCTGAGATCACTTTCTGGATCGCCGTCTTGTTCTCTAACAGTTTGGGCACCGCATTTGGTGACTTTCTCGTCGACGTCGTAAACCTGAGCTACATTCAGGGTGCGATTGTGACCATGGGCGTCATCGCTGTAGTATTGATCCTGCATTATACGAAAGCGATGAACGATATCGCGCTGTTCTGGATCGCGTTTGTCTTTACCCGCCCCTTTGGCGCAACGTTTGGCGACCTGCTCACCAAACCCTTGGATAAGGGCGGTCTGGACCTTGGTACGCATTGGGCGTCGTTGGTTTCCTTGGTTCTGATAATTGGGTTTGTTTATTGGTCCCATCGGTCGGACCAACGCAACCGCCCCCGCTGAACTACGGCGCACCAAAGCCCCTTCGCGGGTTTTGGTGCTGATGGATACACCCCGATGCGTAGCGTTCCCCATCGTACCCGACCACATCATCGCTGGATCTTCACCCCAATTTTCCTAGCAGTGATGTTGACGGCTAACCTTTATTTCGGCGTGCTGCATGGGGAGCTCTCTAAAGTCGATCTAGCCGCGTTCGGCGTCAGCTTGAACAGCTTGGAGCAGGGCGAATGGCTGCGCTTGATTACAGGCTCCTTTATCTCGCACGATGCGGATATGCTGGTTCGTCAACTGATGCTTGCGGCATTCGCTATAGGTTGGTTTGAATGGCGCAACGGGGCCCTGCGAACATTCGTAATGTTTTTTGCTCTCGATGTTTTCGGCACGCTATTTTTGATGTTCGGCCTCATCGGGCTTCTCAATTTCGGTGACTTCGCAGGGCTTCCAAATACCTATGATGTGGGTATGTCAGCCGGAGGATTCGGCTTGATTGGCGCAAGTCTCTACTATCTGAGTTGGCGAAAGTGGGCGATGACGGCGGGCGTCATGACGCTGGTCCTTAAGGCTGCGTTATTTCCAGAACCGATTGCCGATCTGGCGCATCTGATGATGTTGCCCACCGGATTTCTTGCTGAAGCGCTGGTCTCTCGTGCCCTTGTCAAGTTTGCGGGGTGACTGGGGGCGACCAATGGCACGCCTTTTGCCGGGGCTAAATCTGTGCTCCGATCATAGAGCCCACGATATGGGTGACAGTCATTGCTATTACTCCCCAAAAGGCAACGCGTAGGGCCGCTTTCCCCATTGGTGCCCCTCCGAGCTTTGCTCCGGCTGCGCCGAGCATCAGGAGCATTGCAACCGTTGTGATCGCGACCAAGTAAGCAAGTAAGCCGGTCGGCGACACTAAGGAAACCACTACTGGAGGAAGCCCGCCTACAATGAATGCAACCGCTGAGGCCAGCCCTGCTTGTATCGGGTTGGCTGAGTTTACCTCCGAAAGACCAATTTCTTCGCGGACATGTGTCCCGATCGCGTCGTAGGCGGTCATTTCATCAGCAGCTTTGATCGCTGTGGCCCGGCTCATCCCGCGAGAAATCAAAATCTCCCTAAGTTCTTCAAGCTCGCCACCGGGATTCCGAACAAGTTCTGCTTTTTCCAGCGCTATATCAGCTTTTTCAGTATCCGACTGTGAACTGACCGACACATATTCTCCGGCAGCCATAGACATTGCGCCTGCTACAAGCCCGGCGACGCCCGCCAGCACAATCTGTGATGACGATGTCGCTGCCGCTGCCACGCCGACAATCAAGCTTGAGGTCGACAGCAATCCGTCGTTCGCGCCTAGTACAGCCGCTCTTAACCAGCCTGAACGTCCCGAGTAGTGTTTCTGATCATGCGCCTCTTCAACCATCGGAGCTATCCTTTTCAAATGTCATTGCAACGCGCAGGCCAGGCTTATTGTCGCTCAGCTCGATCTCTCCATCATGCATATCGACGATTGCCGCGACCAAGCTTAAACCCAATCCGTTTCCGGGTGTCGTCCTGCTTGTCTCCAGCCTATAAAGGCGTCTCAGCACATTTTGCCGTTCATTAGCGGGCACGCCTGGTCCGGTATCACTAACCTCAAGGCACACTTTGTCAGCCTGCGTCCTAACAGCAACCTTGATCGAGGCCCCTGCTGGCGTATGGCGCAAGGCATTTTCAATCAGATTTGCCAGCACTTGGCCAAGCAATCCCTTTTCCCCCGAAATCATTGCCGTGCCACCATTCGGCAGAACGGCTTCAATTCGATGGCTGGTTTCTTCTGCAGCGGGCTCATAGACCTCGACAAATGTTGCAGCCAGAACGCCCAGATCCACGGGTTGGAATCTGCTCTTCGGGCTCCCGCCTTCGATCTGAGAGATTTGCAGCAATGATTGAAACGTCGCGACGATGCTGGCCGTCTCTTGCCCTGCGTCATTCAAAATGGGCTCCAGCTTTTCGGGCAAGTCTGGCATCTCGCGGGCCTTGTTCAACAGCACCGCAACGCGCTGAATAGGCGTCTTCAAGTCATGCGCGATATCCGCGGAGACTTGCCTGAGCGCATTGACAGAAGATTGCTGCGCGGCTGCCATACTATCGACCAAGCCTGCAATCGAAGATAGATCATCTTCGCGACCAACCATGGTCCTGACGCGAGCTGATAAATCGCCCGCAGTAAGCTGCTTCAGCGCTTCACCAATAGCATCTATGCGTCGTCCGCTTCGCCGCGATATGAGCAAACCAGCGGTCAGTGCGATAACGGTGGTAGGAAGAACGCTGAGAAAAAGGATGTTGAGAAAGAGCTCTCCCAGATCCTCGATCTGAGAACGGCTGTTGGCGACCGTCAGTTGTCCGCCGTAGAGGTTGGAGGTCAGTGCAAGATAGGGACCTTCTGAAAGCTCGTGCTCATCTGGCAGCGAAAGAAGACGAAACCCTTCGTTTGAACGTGAAACCCTAACGTTACCGGAGAATTTTCCATCTGCCGTGACGTAGCTGAGGATGCGCCGTTCAGGATCCGTGACGGCAGCTTCGGCTGCGATTAACCGGGCGACGGCGCTTGATGAGGCGGCTGCCTGAAAACCAGCAAGCTCTTGTCGTAAATCTGCTTCCATTGATTTGTTGAAGGAATCCCGAATGACTAGGTAGGAAGCGCCGAGACTAAGCAGGCTGACAAATGCGAATAGGACTACGAGCGCCAGTGCGAGACGTAACGGTGTAGACCTGAATAGGGTTCGGGAACTCTCGAGGAAGCTTGTCATTCTTCGATCCGGTAGCCAGCGCCCCTGACCGTTTTGATCAACTCCACTTCATATGGTTTATCGACCTTCGCACGTAGACGGCTGATGTGGGTTTCGACAACGTTGGTCTGAGGATCAAAGCTGATGTCCCACACTGCTTCCAATAACATTGTGCGGGTCTGAACCCGACCTTTGCGTCGTAAAAGGTGCTCTAGCAAAGCGAACTCTCTCGGCAGCAGGTCAATAGGCTGCCCTGCACGTGTCACCTTCCGCCGAACCAGATCCATTTCCAGATCACCTGCGCGCAGTACTATTTCATCCTGTGTTCCACGCGGTCGCCGGGCTAGTGCCGCAACCCGGGCGGATAATTCTCCGAAGGCGAATGGTTTCACGAGATAGTCGTCACCGCCTGCATTAAGGCCCTCTATTCGGTCATCGACACCGCCCAAAGAGGTCAGGAATAAAACCGGTGTCTGATTTTTTGTGCCTCGCATCGTTTTGACGACCGACACACCGTCTAATCCGGGCAGCATACGGTCAACAATGAGAATATCATAACTCGTGGTGCTGGCTTGCAGCAAAGCATCTTTGCCATCTGTCATCAAATCAACAGTATGTCCCTCTTCGCGGAGGCCTTCGGCAACGTAGTTCCCGGTCATTTTGTCGTCTTCGACCACAAGAATTTTCATCATTTATGTCCGTGAGTTTCTGATGGCCCCGTAATCGAGGCCATCAGCAGTCTTACACCTTTATCAGATGTATGCGACTTACTTGTCATTGTCGTCGTTAGTTTCGTTCTCGCCATCGTCGTCTGTTTCGGCGTCGTTGTCGCCGTCATCATTCTGATCCTCAGCGTTAACTGTCATCGAGTTGTCAGCCAAAGTGTACAGAACTTCCTGTTCGGACCCATCCGCCATAACGACTTCGAATTCGACAACACCGTTCCCTTGAGCTTCGTCATCAAACTCGGCTTCCATGACTTTGCCGCCAGTTTTGGTTTCAACGTCCGCGACCACGGCTGCGACCTTGGGATTGGCCGTCAGGAACTGCTGAAGTTCTTCGGCCGATTTTCCATCGGATTGGCTTGCAGCATATGCCATCGATCCCGCAAGAACCGAGAGGCCGACAAGACCGGAGGTGGCGGCGAGTACTAGTTTGTTACGTTTCATTTTCGTCTCCTTGGTGTAGGGCGGGACCATCCCGTCCGATGAGACTGATTTAGGAGGCGTCATTCTCGAATGACTGACTGTTGAATTACATCTATGTAAGGTTGGAAATTCCGTTTTGCACAAACGGGTCTGCCCATTAAACGGCATCCCAGTGTTTACCCAGACCCGGAGCCCTGCAGCCTATCTGTCACTGTTCACAGGAATGGCGCTGGTTTTGGATGCATAAACGACCAGCGGCGGGGAACTTCCCCGCCGCTGGTGTGCTGTAGAACTGATTTTAGAGGGAGGCAGGCTGCGCCTTAAATGGCCCGACCGGATCAGCTTGTGCGCGTTTCTCGGCTTCGGCTAGAATACGGGGTGCAGCTAGGCGGAGAGCAAGCGCGAATGCCCCGCCGAGCACGATCGCGAAACCAATGGCCATAATCCCAAAGCCGAACCCGGCGAATACGATCACGGCCAAGAGCATACTTGCCAGAATAGATTTAATACGTTCCATAGGTCAGATCTCCTTGTTTCTTGTCCTAAGGATATGGGGGGCATCCCGTGTCGCGGCCTGACGGCAACAATACAACGATGTAATAAACTACGGCTCCGAGTTTTCGAGTAACCAAGACATTCCAGCACGCACATACAGTCGCACCGCACAGAGCGCCCCAAGTCATGAAAGCGGTGCATTACACAGATTTTTGTCAGCGACAGACTAGGCAGCGATGATAGGAAGTCGGCATGTTGCCTGGACCGTTGGAAGTGGCTGCCCCGGGAGCGCAGAGGTAAAATGCGCTGTAGGCTGTGTCGACCTGAGTTATTGAGGAAACGAATGTGATCGAAAAGTTTCAAGAGCACGCGTCAAACGAGAGAACCTATCTATCGTGGATCAGAACCGCTGTCGCAATTGCTGGCTTCGGAATTGTTATTGAACGACTGCCCAGCAACGCGAATAGTACATGGACAGGGCTGGCATTGGTGATCTCCAGTGCGGTGCTTGTGGCCCTCGCATCGTTGCGATTTTTGGTTATCCGGCGACAGATTGAGCGTTCAGATGCGGGGCGATCCATGTTCGGCGCAATCGAAGTTCTGTTTTCCTCGATGTTGGCAGTACTGCTGTTAACAGTCTTTGTCTTTCTGCTCGGGCTTGCGCGAGGGGGCTGACGTTGGCAACGATTTCACGACGACATTTTGGTATGCAAAGGGGATTTCAATGTCTTCCGTATCGAACCGTTTTTTGATCGCTTCAGTGAGGTCGTATTTGACGCCGGCCCCAATCACGGGGTCAGGGCACCAGACTCTCAGAGTTAAGTCGACACTGGACGGGCCGAGCAATACCACCGGGCATCCTGCCACCTCTTCTACCTGCGGGTGAGCCTCTGCAAGTTCCAATGCGAGCGTTCGGGCTTTGTCGATATCCGCGTCATAGCCGATAGAGAACGGCACGATTGCCATTACCCGCGGGTGTACTGCGGTCAAGTTGACCATCACAGTGTTGGAAATTACCGAGTTCGAAATGATCACCCGCCGGTTGTCGAAAGTTTGCAGGATTGTGTACCCAAGTGAAACATCCTCGACGACTCCCGTTTCTAGCCCCGTCGGCGCGTTGATCTGAATGCGATCCCCAAGGCGAAATGGACGGTAAAAGATGAGGCTGAGACCCGAAACGAAATTTGCGAGCGTCGATTGAGCGGCAAGTCCGATCACGATCGAGGCAACAGATACACTGGCTAACAGTGCGGTACTCAGGCGGTCCAGTGCCGGAATCATATGGGCATAGAGCATCATGATTATGAGCCAGACAAAGACACTTGCCACCTTGGAGAGAAAGCGGGCAGCCATACGGTCAATGCGTTGATCACGATCGCGTTCTATCACCAACCAGATCGCGCGATGTAGTGTCCACGATAGAAGCAATCCGCCAACCCAGAACAGAATAGCCAGGGCGAACGCCCCGGACCATGTATCTGGATGAAGTTTCACGAGCCAAGACTGTAGCGATTGCCAATTCATTCCGCACCTCCGCCTTCACTATTGACCAAGGAGATGCTTTTGAAAACACTGGTGAAATAGTAGGGAGATTCATATCGACTATAAATCACGATTTCGGAGCGCGAAGCGACTTGGTCTTTTTAGGCGGCGAAGTCGTCCGGTTGGTGGATCTCCGGTTGAGATTACAGCGCCACAGAACGCCCTTCCAACTGAGATCACCACGCATATCTACGGCGCAACGACATACGAAGTGCAAGACCGGCTGCTGCCCGCGCAAGTGGGGCAGTTCCGTTGGATTGACATTGTCGGGCTTGAGAATGACGCGGAAATCTCGAAATTAGCTCAGGACTTGGGTCTCAGTGATCTTTCGATCGCGGATCTATTTCACCTGGACCAGCGTCCCCACACAGATATTGATGGCGATCTCGTTCAAACCGTTTTGCGCATGCCGGTCAGAAACCAGCCGTTCACGGATCAGATTACACTTGTTCTGGGGCAAGATTTTGTTCTGACGCTACGCGAACAGCGCCGCGACTGTCTTGATGGCGTTCGTAAACGCTTGGCTGGCGGCAAGGGGCGCATACGTAATTCCAGCGAGTATCTATTTTATTCTCTCTGCGATGCAGTGGTCGAAAGTTTCTTTCCTGTTCTGGAAGAGCAAGGCGATTTGATCGAGGCTCTGGAGGAACGCATTTTGCACAATCCCAGCGATGGTGCGATGCGCAACATCCATATGTTAAAACGCGAACTTTTGGTTTTGCGACATGCGATTTGGCCGATGCGTGATGCGTTAGCCATACTTCAGCGCGATGACACGCCCCAGATAAACACAGATTTGCTGCCCTACTTGCGGGATTGTTCTGACCATGCCTTTCAACTTCTCGATATGGTAGAAGTCTATCGCGAAACCGCGCAAGGCCTCGTCGACTTGCAACTGTCGTCGCTTTCCAATCGAATGAACGAAGTTATGAAGGTCTTGACGATGATCGCGACAATATTCATCCCGATGACCTTCATTGCAGGTCTGTACGGTATGAACTTTGATCGGGCGTCACCTTACAATCTACCCGAACTGGGTTGGCGTTTCGGCTATCTTTACGCCATCGGGCTAATGGTCATTTCCGCGGCTGTCATGTTGTTCACATTTTGGCGGCTTGGCTGGATCTTTGGTCGGTCTGGCGCTGATCCAAATGCTGCCCCTCCAGACGCTGACTAGCCGTATGGCACAATCAGTCCGGGTGCGCAGCTGACGCGGATGCTTTCCATTACCAATCCGTAATCTCTCCGTCAGGTCGGAGTAGAGCCATTTGACGTAGCTGTGCCCCAGACACTTAGGATGCCGCCTAGGATCTAGGATGCGGTAGCCAGAGACTTGGGAAGAGTAAGCATGTTCGATATCATTACAACTTGGATGAGTGGTCTCGGACATGTTGGCGTCGCTGCTCTTATGCTTGCCGAAAACGTGTTCCCCCCGATCCCGTCAGAGCTGGTGATGCCCCTTGCTGGATATCTATCGGCAGAGGGTCAACTCTGGCTACCTGCGGCGATATTCGCCGGCACCATCGGCTCCGTTTTAGGTGCGTTGTTTTGGTATTACATCGGCATCTGGATCGGCGAGGAGCGGTTACAGCGGTTCGCCGCACGGCACGGTGCCTGGCTTACGCTTTCTCCAAAAGACGTGGACAGCGCAGGGACGTGGTTTCGCGACTATGGCTGGCGCGCGGTCTTTTTCGGCCGGATGATACCGGGCGTGCGTACGCTGATTTCGGTTCCTGCCGGAATGGCACGTATGCCGCTGAGACCTTTCCTGATTTTCACGACACTCGGCAGTTTGATCTGGACCGGCTTGCTGGCTGCGGCGGGTTTTTTGTTGCAAGCACAGTATGATTCCGTGGCGGCTTGGGTCGATCCGGTTTCGACACTCGTGATAGTGGGCTTGATCGGCGTCTACATTTTTCGGCTGATAAAGCAGTTCATGCGCCGATGAGAGCACGACGCCAGTTGATGCGCCAAAATCAAGAGGCTACCCTCTGCCGTGCGGTCGTCAGGGAAGTCTAAAAATGCCAGATCGCTCGTCATTTCAGCGCTGTATGCAGGCGGTGGAAGTTTTGAGAATGTGCCAGATATAAAGGGGCCGCAGTGTCGATTTCGCAGTTCGTACGATCAACCGGAATTTGGACGCGGATCAAGCCGATCGCGCCGTATATTCTGACCGCGGGATTGTTCGCGCTCGGGGCTTTTGCCCTTTACCACCTGTTGAAGCCAGTAAGCTTCCGGGAGGTTATGGATCAGGTCCGTGGAACGCCCTGGCACATCATCGCGCTGGCGCTTCTGGCGATGTTCACGGGCTACGCCGCGCTGATTGGGTATGATTGGTCCGCCTTAAGGTACATTGGCAAGAAGCTACCCTTTCCGGTTGTGGCGACCGGAGGGTTTCTTGGATATGCTCTTGGAAATACGTTGGGGGCAGGCCCGGTGACCGGCGGTGCCGTGCGCTATCGTATCTATTCATCACTAGGGCTTACAGCATACGATATTGCAGCCATCGCGGTTTTTGGATCTTTGTCCTTCGGTCTTGGGGCGACGATTGTCGGATTCGGGGCGCTCGCCTACCACCCATTTGCTCTGCAGTCCCTTACATCAATCAGTCCGCAAGTCCTCAGATGGGTCGGTATCGTGGCTTTGATCGTCTCACTCGGTTTGTTGGCGGCACTCGCTATCCGAAAGTCAGAGATGACAGTGCGCGGGCACAGCTTTCAGACACCTTCATTGGGGTTAATGACTGGTCAATTGCTGTTCACCGCCCTTGATATCCTCATGGCTGCGACCGTTCTCTATCTTCTGTTGCCGCCCAACGATATGGGGTTTGCCACGTTTCTCGCTGTCTTTGCGGCGGCCATTTTTGCAGGCGTTGCCAGCCATGTGCCTGGCGGTGTCGGTGTGTTCGAAACCATCATTATCACGGCGCTCCCCGCCTCTGTTCCCGTCGATCAGGCGGCCGCCGGACTACTGTTGTATCGTTTGATCTACTATCTTGTGCCCTTCGGGCTCGCCCTTGTTCTTCTGGCGCTGACCGAACTGCGCATGGCAAGCACGAAGGTCCAGTCACCACACATGAAAGCTCTCGCGCCAGTCTTCGGTGCGGTTAGTTCAATTGTGCCGCTGGCCATGTCGGCCATGATCTTCGCATCTGGCGTTTTCATGCTTTTTTCAGCGGTCATTCCCGCGTCAAGCGAGGTTGCTGAAGACATGGAACTGCTCCTTCCATTGGGGTTTGTCGAAGGCGGCGCGTTACTGTCCAGCGCCATCGGCGCCGCCCTTCTTATCATTGCACATGGCATGATGCGGCGTATCGAAGGCGCTTGGTGGCTGGCCATCGGGTCATTGGCGATCGGGATAGTTGCATCGCTATTTCACGGCCTTGATTATGAACGGGCGCTCATCCTATTTGTGATGATCTTTATCCTGCTGCCTTGTAGGCGCGAATTCTACCGGAGCGCGCGATTGACAAGAAGCCCCTTGTCGCTTCGTTGGGCTTTACTGTTGGGGTCAATAATCGTTGCGGGGCTCGGCGTTTATTTTTTCGCCTATAAGGCAACAGCTTATAGTCATGAACTCTGGTGGCAGTTCGCTGCTGATCAATCCGCACCACGGGCAACACGCGCAGGGCTAGTCGGCGCGCTTCTTATTGGCCTCTTCGCGCTTTTGTCCGCTTTGCGGCCACCAAAGGTAGCCGCAGAACTGGCCTCCCCTGAGGATACGGCGCTGGCGCGTACAATCATTGCAACACAAGCCAACCCGGACGCGAACTTTGCCCTGACAGGGGACAAGTCATTGCTGTTTTCCGATAGCGGCCGATCTTTCCTGATGTACAGGGTCCAGGCCCGGTCGTGGATCGCGCTTGGCGATCCCGTTGGTGACCCGAACGAAGCGGCTCAATTGGCATGGGAGTTTGTAGACGCAGCCAACGCTGCAAATGCGCGTCCGGTATTCTACGAGGTTGCGGCGGATAATCTGGCCCTCTGGGCCGAGATGGGACTCGCCATGCACAAAATGGGTGAAGAAGCCGTGGTGTCCTTGTCCGACTTCTCGCTCGAAGGCAGCCACCGCAAGAAACTTCGCACCGCGTACAATCGCGCGGGCCGCGATGGGCTTAGTTTCGAGATGCTGAATGCACCCGTAGACGATGCAACCATGGATGTGCTGCAACAGATTTCGGATCAGTGGCTGGAGGACAAAAATAGCTCGGAAAAGCAGTTTTCCGTCGGTCGCTTTGATAAAGATTATCTGCGCCAGTTCCCTATTGCCGTTGTACGCCATGACGGGCGCATCGTGGCCTTTGCCAATGTCCTGAGGACCGAGATAAAAGAGACCGCCACTATAGATCTGATGCGGCATGTCAGTGATGCCCCCTCGGGCTTAATGGATTACCTTTTCACCACTTTGATGTTGTCATTGAAAGAGGACGGGTTTTCCAAGTTCAGCTTAGGAATGGCACCTCTGTCGGGCCTTGAAGGCCGACGGGGTGGTCGTTGGACAACGAAATTGGGGGCGCTTGTCTATCGACACGGTGGGCACTTCTACAATTTTGACGGCTTGAGAAACTTCAAAGACAAATTTGATCCCGAATGGGAGCCCCGGTTCCTCGTCGCTCCTGCACGGGCAAACATACTCCTTATCGCCACCGACGCGGCTGCGCTGATCGCAGGTGGCATGCGCAAGGTTGTCGTTGTGAGTTGAAGCAACCATGTTTCGCACCGTCAAAACAGAATGGCTTTGCCGGTGCCGATCGGATTGTACAGTCATTTGCAGCGCCAAAGGATTTGGTGGACTGCATTTAGGTAAGAAAATAAATGATAAGATACATGGGCCGCGACCAACCGGATCTAGATCAATCGCTTTCTCTCAGCCTTTCCGGAAAGGTATCCGTCCGAACAAAACCTACTTGAAAGCCAAAGGGGCGACTAACTTTCTTTAGGGTTTCGAGCGTTGGATTGCCTTTCCCGTTTTCCAGATCAATAGCTTGCTTCCGAGTTAAGCCGAAATGGTAGGCGAATTCTGCCTGCGTCATATCGATTGTGACCTGCCCCCACCAACCATTAGAATAATAGCCATGAGCAGGTTCAAGTTGAACTCGCTAGCGAGCGTCGGTTCACCGTTCTTGTTGTAGAAGGCAGTTATCGATCTACTCCGTCGGCATCCGACTTGCAGTAGTTTCAGGAGAACATCTTGATCAAAACCACGCTTTTTATGCAGAACGCCAAGGGGTCTACTGCTGTCATTGGGCTTGCCAGAGTACGTTCTTGGTGTGCCGAGATGGTAGAGAAGCGATCTCGCCCTTTGATACTCACGCGCTCTTGAGCTGACTGCCACCTGACAGAACCGAGTTGTTATGATGGTTCCTTCGTCGCTAAAGTCCTGAAGGGCTTCAAGGAACTGCCGTAAATAGGATTTCCTAACTGCGTATCTATCGGGACTCGACGGCTTCCAGCGCAGCCCTGTCGGGTCCTCACCGTCCCTTAATATTGTCCCTCTTGATACGGCGAGAAGGAAGTTTCGGACCAGCATATGCTGGTTAATTGCACCGCCAAAGCCAAAGACGACCAGCC
>DJKK01000036.1:21102-21416 GCA_002434595.1 Alphaproteobacteria bacterium UBA6544
GCGCAGAAAGCGCAAGCCCCCGCTGCGGAGGCTCCGGCCCCCGTCGCCCCAACCCCGGTTGCCACCTCGGACGCCGAAGACAGCGGCATGAGCGAGGCGCAAGCCCGCGCCGCAGCCGAAGCCCGGATCGAAGCCGCACAGGCCCGCAGCCTGATTGACTCGATTGCGCCGGTCAGCAGCTCGCCCCAGCAGGCCAGCAAATCCTACCTGTCGGCCCTGCTGAAATCGAACGCGCCAACAGAGGCCGCATCAACGGCCAAATCCGCCGCTGAGCCCGTCGCCGACAAGGCCGACAAAGCGCTGAAAGCCGCCGC
>DJKK01000222.1:0-184 GCA_002434595.1 Alphaproteobacteria bacterium UBA6544
ACTATACAATTCAGGCGGCGAAGCGTCGACCGCCGGCGTGACGTTCGCCGTGCCGGCCAATCCACTCGGCGATATCTACTGCAACCCGTGCCTCAAGTCTCGGAAAGCCTTGATAGTGCCGTGCCTCGCAGGCGTCGCCGCGAATGCGGCCACCTTCGTAGAGGAAGGCATCGACAGTTTTTGC
>DJKK01000222.1:532-3250 GCA_002434595.1 Alphaproteobacteria bacterium UBA6544
CGGCTTTGCTCGCTGGCGTCACCCAGAAATCGTCGTTGTGGTGATGGACTTTCAGGGCGGGTTCCCGGATTTGGGTGAAACCGAACTGGAAGACGTCGAGAACACGGTCCGAGCCCGTGAGCACGCTCGCCGTCAGAAACAGTCCGTCGGCGCGATCTGTTTTGAGGTGGGTCGCAGCATTCACGATTGAGAGGGTACCTCGACCGGTGCAGACGAGCCAAACGGAAACATCGAATGTATTGTGCCTGATCTTAGACGGTAGCCGCAAATCTCTACTGGAGGAGATAGGGGCGGCTGCGGATAACTAAATTATCATTGCTCCGGCGCATGACGCCGTTGTCGCGAATTTTCATAGTTCCCTTACCGCCAGCTAAGAGTACGACTACGGCTATTGGTTCCGTCACAGTCTCCACCAGTAAGCGTGTCCACTTCCCGCGCGCATAAACGTCGTGGATCTCAATCCGACTTTCTCTTGCGTCGGCTGTATCCGTTCTCACGTTTGTGTCGTGGCCGATCAATTTGACGGTGGCGGGTTTATCGGTCGGAGATTTCTCAATTGGCGCTGACGTCTGACACGTGACGAGCAGGATGAGTGGCACGATGAATGATCGCATTTGCAACATAGTGCCAGTATGACGCGGTCCGTAATGCGACCCAATCATCGTCTGGTCAATTTTACACCGACTCCCGAATCTGCTGATCAGTATATCCCTGGATATACAGCAATGCCCGAAGATCGCTAAACTCGACGCGGAACCGGGCGGCCTCAGCTACCAAGGGTTTGGCCCTGAAGGCAACGCCGGTGCCGGCCGTGGCCAACATGTCCAGGTCGTTGGCTCCGTCACCGACTGTTATCGCATCCGCGACGGAGATTCCGTGTTCGGCGGCGAGGTGCTCCAGCGCGGCCTTCTTGGCATCACGTCCGAGTATCGGTGGAATGACGGCGCCGGTGAGTCGGCCGTCTCGGATTTCAAGGCGATTCGCTTGGTCCGTATCAAAACCCAGCCGTTCGCGGATACGTCGCGTATAGAAGTCAAACCCACCCGACACAAGGGCACAGCTGGCGCCGTAAGCTTTCATCGTGGCAACCAGTTCGGGCGCTCCCGCCATAATACGTATTTTCGCCACTGAACGGACGAGCGCTTCTTCCTCCAAATCCGCCAGCATCGAGACACGCTCGCGGATGGCCCCTTCGAAATCGAGCTCGCCGCGCATGGCGCGCGTGGTGATAGCGGCGATCTCTGCGCGCAATCCGAGCTCATCCGCCAACTCATCGAGCATCTCATTCTCAATGATCGTCGACTCCATATCGGCGACGAGGAGGCGCTTCCGGCGGCCAGAGACCGGCTGCGCCGCAATATCGAGGGCGGCCGCGCCGGCGATCTTATGCGCCGCAGATTCGGCGGCCTCCGGCGGGAGGTTAGTTGCGATATCACACGCGATGCCCTCGGCGAGCCAGACAGGTTCTCCGCCAAGGGCCCTGCAAACCGCGTCGACGCACGTTTCGGCAATCGGGTCCGCGGCAATAAGAGTTACGACTGTGTTCATGGCGTCCCAAGCTGTATCTTGCCGTGCAATGGCTGACAACGCGCAAAAACCTGTATTGATTGTGTGCGGGCCGACGGCCAGCGGGAAGTCGGCGCTCGCACTCGTCGCCGCCGAAGCGTTCGGCGGCGTCGTTATCAATGCCGACAGCATGCAGGTGTATCGTGAGCTCCGGGTACTGACCGCACGGCCGAGCCGGGATGACGAGGCGCGGGTGGCACATCGGCTTTACGGGATTGTATCGGTGCGGGATGTGTTTTCCGCAGGACGTTGGCGTGCGCTCGCAGTCCGTGAGATTGACACCGCGCACGCGGCAGGGCAGCTGCCCATCGTTTGCGGGGGCACGGGTTTTTATCTTAAAGCGCTGATGGAAGGCTTGTCGCCGATGCCGGAAATACCCGAGTCGGTTCGCCGAAGGGTGCGTGATGAAGCTGCGGCGTTGGGCGCGCCGGCAACCCACGCCGCCCTCGCGCGGGTTGACCCGGAGACTGCTGCCCAAATCAAGCCTGGAGACAGCCAGCGTGTTAAACGCGCGTTGGAAGTTCATGAAGCGACCGGTCGTCCGCTCGCGGAATGGCAGGCGGAGGCCCGAATTGCACCTGACCCGGCATGGTCCTTCGGGATCGTGCTGCTGTCGCCGACACGGGAGGCGACGAACGCGGCGGTCGACGACAGGTTCCGTCTCATGATCGAGGCGGGAGCGTTGGATGAAATTGCATCGCTCGATGGACTCGACGGTGATCTGCCGGCGCTCAAAGCCGTCGGTGTGCCTGACCTGCGGCGACACCTCCGGGGTGAGATAGATCTCGAGACGGCGGTCGCGCTAGCACAGACAGCGACACGGCAATTCGCCAAACGCCAAACGACCTGGTTTAAAAATCAGATCATTGCGGACATTGCGATTAAAACGCAATATTCGGAAAGTATTTGTCTAGAAAACTTTTCATTTATTCGCGAAAAAATGTTGACCCAGTCCGGCTGACCCCCTATTGTCCGCCTCCGCACGGGCCGGAGCCGGCCCAATGCGCCTTTCCCGCGCAGCGTAAATGCAAGGATTTCTACCGAGTCGGGCGGCAATTGCGCCGCCCGCGGACTTTTGGAGCAAGGAAAGATGGCGACAGAACGAACCATGACCGGAGCCGCAGTGATCATTCGCGCGCTGATCGATCAGGG
>DJKK01000222.1:3600-11709 GCA_002434595.1 Alphaproteobacteria bacterium UBA6544
GTCGAAGTTATCTTTGGCTATCCCGGTGGTGCAGTACTTCCTATCTATGATGAGATTTTCAAGACGAATGAACTACGTCACGTTCTGGTCCGTCACGAGCAGGGCGCGGTCCACGCGGCGGAAGGATACGCCCGGTCGACCGGCAAGATCGGCGTGGTACTGGTGACGTCGGGTCCGGGTGCTACGAATGCAGTCACCGGTTTGACCGATGCTTTGATGGATTCCGTTCCCGTGATTTGCCTGACCGGCCAGGTCCCGACCCATTTGATCGGCAATGATGCCTTCCAGGAATGTGACACGACCGGGATCACGCGGCCGTGCACCAAGCACAATTATCTCGTAAAGGACACCGAGGCTTTGGCGCGCACGATGCACGAGGCATTTTATGTCGCGCGCAGCGGCCGGCCCGGCCCTGTGGTGGTGGATCTTCCGAAGGATATCCAGTTCGCCGATTGTCCCTATATAGGCCCGGAAGAAGTCAAACACCCGAGCTACCGTCCGCAGGTCCGCGGCGATGCGTCTTCCATCGAAGAGGCGGTGGAGCTGCTGGCGAAGGCGGAGCGGCCGATCTTCTACGGTGGCGGCGGCCTCATCAATTCGGGCCCGGCCGCCTGCAAGCGCTTCTCCGATTTCGTGCGGGAAACCGGTTACCCTTGTACTCTCACGCTTATGGGTCTTGGCGCTCTGCCGGGATCAGATCCCCAGTTCCTCGGTATGCTCGGCATGCATGGTACTTATGAAGCCAACATGGCGATGCATCAGTGCGACGTGATGGTTTGCGTCGGCGCCCGGTTCGATGACCGGATCACCGGACGGGTAGAGGCATTCTCTCCGAATTCGAAAAAAATTCACATCGATATCGATCCGTCGTCCATTAACAAGAACGTTCGTGTCGACGTCCCGATCGTCGGTGATGTCGGGACCGTCATCCAACAAATGCAAAAGGTCTGGAAAGCGCGGAAAAAACGGCGGAACAACGGCAAGGCCGTGCGCGCCTGGTGGAAGCTAATCGAGGATTGGCAGGGGATCGACTGTCTTGCGTATAAACAGGACAAGAAAACAATAAAACCGCAATACGCGATCGAGCGGTTGTATGAACTGACCAAGCGGCGCGACACCTTCATCACAACCGAAGTTGGCCAGCATCAAATGTGGGCGGCGCAGTTCTACAAGTTCGAAAAGCCTAACCGGTGGATGACTTCCGGCGGATTGGGCACCATGGGATACGGTTTTCCGGCGGCGCTCGGCGTACAGATGGCGCACCCGAACAAGCTTGTGGTCGATATCGCTGGCGAGGCTTCGATCATGATGAATATTCAGGAACTGTCGACCGCTATCCAGCATCGGCTGCCGGTCAAGATCTTCATACTGAACAACCAGTATATGGGAATGGTGCGTCAGTGGCAGGAATTGCTTCATGGCGGCCGATATTCGGAAAGCTACACCGCGGCCTTGCCCGATTTCATCAAACTCGCCGAGAGTTTTGGTGCTGTAGGCTTGCGCACCGACAAGCCGTCCGAGCTCGATGATGTGATCAAGGAAATGATCTCGACCGAGCAAGTGGTGATCGCCGATATTGGCGTCGACCAGGCGGAAAACTGCTTGCCGATGATCCCGTCGGGTTCCGCTCATAACGAGATGATCCTCGGTTCGGAAGCAAAGTCCTTCGGCAAGGACGAGGTATCCGATGCCGGCAAGGTTCTCGTGTGATCGGGTGAACAGGCATGACTAAGAAAAAGAACACGCAGCAACAACCTGGGGCAGCCTACAACTTCATGGACATAGGAGATCGTGAGGAACGGCATACGTTCGCGGTCCTGGTGGCGAACGAGCCGGGCGTGCTCGCTCGGGTTATCGGGTTGTTTTCCGGCCGCGGATATAATATCGAAAGCCTGACGGTTGCTGCTGTGTCCGAGGACGATTCGATGTCCCGGATCACTGTCGTTACCACTGGGACACCGATGATCATTGACCAGATCCGGCATCAGCTGGACCGGTTGGTGCCTGTCTACGGGGTCCACGACCTGACGGAGGAAGGACCGCATGTCGAGCGCGATCTCGCGCTGGTCAAGGTAATCTCCAAGCCGCGTTCCCATGAACGCCGCGAATCGCTCCGCATCGCCGAAGTCTTCGGTGCGGAACCGGTGGATACCACAACTCACTCGTTTGTCTTCCAGATGACCGGCTCACCCGGAAAGGTCGATGCTTTCATCGACTTGATGCGCGAGCTTGGCGAGGTGGAAATCGTCCGCAGCGGCAGCGTCGCCATGGCACGCGGCGCACAAGCAATTTGATCCATTCAATTCCCGACCGAGGAAATACCTAATGAACTTCACTTCGAATGTGTTTGAAACCCGCACTGTCACCATGGCCGACCGAGAGGAGACCATCGTCGCCGGCGGGCGCAACCTGTTCCCGCTTTTGCCGAAGGCGTTCGATGGGATCAAACAGATCGGCGTTATCGGCTGGTCGTCGCAAGGACCGGCACAGGCGCAGAACCTGCGTGAATCGCTTGAAGGTACGGGCATCCGGGTGACGGTCGGCTTGCGCGCCGGATCCGCATCTATGAAAGAGGCGGAGGAAGTCGGATTTATCGAAGCCGACGGGACTCTCGGCGACATGTACGACGTCATCCGCGAGAGCGATATGTCACTCCTGCTGATCTCCGATGCGGCTTTCGCGGAGAACTATAAAGAGATCTTCGCGGCGTTCCGCCCCGGATCCACGCTGGGTCTTAGCCACGGATTTTTGCTCTCGCATCTGCAGGCGCAGGGCGAGGAGTTCCCGAAAGAGATTAACGTGATCGCGGTTTGCCCGAAAGGTATGGGTCCGTCTGTGCGGAGGCTCTATGAGCAAGGCCGGGAGGTTAACGGCGCCGGAATCAACGCCAGCTTCGCGGTTCACCAAGACGTCAACGGAAAGGCGACGGACTACGCGCTCGGCTGGTCGGTTGCGCTCGGGTCGCCGTATACATTCGAGACGACGCTGGAATCCGAGTACCGTTCCGACATATTTGGCGAGCGGGGCATTCTGCTCGGTGCTGTGCACGGGATCGCCGAGAGCCTCTACGCACGCTACGTCGGTCAGGGCATGGCCAAGGACGACGCTTATCTTAATACATCGGAATCTATTACCGGCCCGATCAGCAAGTCGATCTCGCGATCCGGTCTGAAAGCCGTCTATGAGGAACTTGACGACGGCGAGAAAGCTGCATTCCGCAAGGCGTACAATGCCGCCTATCATCCTTGCCGTGAAATTCTGGAAGAGATTTACGACGACGTCGCTTCCGGTAACGAGGTCCGTAGCGTGATCCAGGCGACCCGCCGTCACGACACCTATCCTATGGGAAAGATCGATAGCACCGATATGTGGGTGGTCGGCGAGAAAGTGCGGGATGATGAATCGCGTAACTACGCACCGATCAATCCTGAGACCGCCGGAACCTATATGGCGTGCATGATGGCACAGGTCGATCTGTTGAAGGACCGTGGTCACCCGTATTCAGAGATCGCCAATGAGTCGATTATCGAGGCCGTCGATTCACTCAACCCCTACATGGACTATAAGGGTGTGTCCTATATGGTTGACAATTGCTCGACCACGGCCCGCCTCGGCGCGCGCAAGTGGGCATCCCGATTCGACTATATCCTCAAGCAGCAGACTTTCCCGACGGTCGATGCCGGTGCCGTAGAGAATGAAACGCCATTCGACAAGTTCATGTCCAGCAACATCCACGAGGTGCTTAAAGTTTGCGCCGAACTGCGCCCCTCTGTGGATATCTCTGTCGTGCCGACGCGTCGCGGCTGACCCTTGGCATAAAACGAGAGGGTTTCAGAGGGCGCGACGAAGATCTAATACGATCGTGTTACGGAAGCTCGGCGCGCCGAACCAGTAAATTTCCTCGTGGCCAGAGATGGCGGCGAGCACCATGTGCGAACGATGAAGCGGCAGGATTCGGATGTAAATGGCATCCGACTGCCTTGTTGCTCGATGACATTCGGCACGGTCGCCGTCTTTCAGCAAACAAAGATGTGATGGCTGACGGGAAGCAAGCGGGGCGACGAGAGCAAGAACTCGTCGCGCTGTTTCGCCCGTAAATCGCCTTAGCTATGGCACCCGAAATCTTTCGTGCTGTCGGCGAGACCAATTCCGGGGACCGAATTCTGTTGCGAAATTCTCTTGCATCCAAGCAGAAAATCCTTTCAACGAAAGAATTTATGGGACTATTCTTAAGGGAGAGTCCTGCTTTACGGTGTTGAGGCTTTGTGAATCAGGACTCATAAAGCTAAAGAAGACCGAATTAGGTTTAGTAATTTACCTTAGAAAGACGGCGTAAGTGTTAGATTTATGATAAAAAACTTTGTATGGCCTAATCTCGCTCCTGACACCTTCGCCGCGCGGCGTGCCGCGCAATCTCGTCTTGCGTGGATTTCGCCGCGCATCCTCGCTTATCGGGAAGGATAGAACGACGATATGTTTTCGCGACTGCTTGGCATGATTTCGGCCGATATGGCGATCGACCTCGGTACGGCGAACACGCTGGTTTATGTAAAGGGCCGCGGCATCGTTTTGAACGAACCGTCCGTTGTGGCCATCGCTGAAGTGAAAGGGCGCAAACAGGTCCTCGCGGTTGGCGACGAAGCGAAGATGATGCTCGGCCGGACACCGGGCAATATCCACGCTATCCGGCCGTTGCGGGATGGCGTGATCGCTGATTTCGAAGTTGCGGAGGAAATGATCAAACATTTCATCCGCAAAGTTCACAACCGCCGGAGTTTTGCGAGCCCGCAGGTTATCGTCTGCGTCCCGTCGGGATCGACTGCGGTCGAGCGGCGCGCCATTCAGGACTCTGCGGAAGCCGCCGGTGCACGTCGCGTCTTCCTAATCGAAGAGCCGATGGCGGCGGCCATCGGCGCCGGTCTCCCGGTCACCGAACCGACGGGGTCGATGGTGGTCGATGTCGGCGGCGGAACCACGGAGGTTGCGGTGTTGTCCCTTGGCGGTATCGTTTATTCGCGTTCAGTGCGCGTCGGCGGCGACAGGATGGATGAAGCCATAATTGCCTATATTAGGCGCAATCATAACGTTTTGGTCGGTGAGGGTAGCTCCGAACGGGTAAAAAAGGAAATCGGATCTGCGTGTCCTCCAGACGACGGCGAAGGCGGGGTTATGGAGGTTAAGGGTCGCGACCTGATGAATGGCGTGCCGAAACAGCTTGAGATTACGGAGCGCCAGATTGCCGAGAGTCTGGCTGAACCGGTTGCCGCGATCGTCGAAGCGGTCAAGGTCGCGTTGGAGCATACAGCGCCTGAATTGGCTGCGGACATCGTCGACAAGGGCATTGTGTTGACCGGTGGCGGTGCGCTTCTCGGCAATCTTGATTATGTATTGCGTCATTCGACCGGGTTGCCGGTTTCGCTTGCTGACGATCCGCTATCTTGCGTTGCACTCGGTACGGGACGCTGTCTTGAGGAAATGAAGGTCCTCAAGAATGTGTTGATAAGTAGTGCATAACCTAATGCATATATTGAGATAATCGATCGCCGGGGGGCACTGTGAAAGAGGAGCGTGTAAAAGTAATACGCGTTGCGACGCCGATGCGCAGTGTTGCGCAGCGCATCGCGTTCCTGCTGCTGCTCGGCGCTGCTATCGGCCTGCTAATGTTGGGCCGCACTGATCCGCGTATATTTGAACAGGCGCGCATGGCATTGATCGATTCGACGGCGCCGGTTCTCAATGTGCTGTCGCGCCCGATGGCAACCGTGTCGGAGCTGGTGCAAGAGATTAGGGAATCGGCGAGCCTGCGTGAGACCAATGCTGTCCTGAAAGCGGAAAACGCGAGATTGCTGCAATGGCAGCATGCGGCGCGCACGCTGCTTGCGGAGAACGACCGGCTGCGCACGCTGCTGAATTTTGCGGGTGACGATGCCGCCCGCTCGGTTACCGGGCGGGTTATAGGCGATTCCAGTGGACCTTTTTTACGCAGCTTGTTGGTCAATGCGGGGATGCGTGATGGCGTTCGCCGCGGCCACGCGGCCGTCTCCGGAGCGGGATTGCTCGGCCGAGTCGCGTCGACCGGCGAAAAGTCCGCGCGGGTCCTCCTGATTAGCGATTTGAATAGCCGAATACCTGTGCTCGTTGAGCATTCGCGCGCACGCGCGGTCTTGGCCGGTGACAATAGCCGACGTCCCCGCCTTACCTTTGTCTCGGCCAATGCCGATGTAATGGTTGGGTCACGGATCGTCACTTCGGGTCATGGCGGTATGTTTCCATCGGGACTGCCGATCGGCATGGTCGCCGAAATCGGCGATGCGGGGATACGGATTGAAACCTTTGCGACCTCGGACCGGCTCGAATTCGTACGCCTTGTGGACTATGGCCTCAACGGTGTAATCGGTGGGGCCGAGACGGTCGCTCGGGGAGTTGATCCCAACCGATGAAGAGCGCGGTCTGGCAACACGTCGATCTTGCCGCCCGGAAGCTCACCCCGTTTCTCCTTTCCTTGGTGTTGGTGGTGCTGAACCTTGTGCCATTGCAGCTTCCGGGATATGCAGCGATTTCGCCGAACTTCGCTCTGATGGCGGTTTACTACTGGGCGCTCCACAGGCCGTCTCTGCTCCCGAGTGGTGCGGTCTTCCTTGTCGGCCTGCTGCAGGATTTTTTGTCCGGCGGATTTATCGGGCAAAACGCAGCGATTCTCATGGTCGTATACATTATTGCCGTTTCGCAGGCGCGATTCTTCTACGGTAAGTCTTTTTTTGTTGTTTGGTGGGGCTTTATGGTGGTGTCGCTGGGCGTTGCCGCGCTGGAATGGACTATCGCCACCATCTTCGCCGGGCACCTGCTCGCGCCCGAACCCGCGCTTTACGAATGTGCTATGAACGTTGCCGCTTATCCAATTTTCGGTTGGCTGTTCGTCCAAGTCCACCGTACCCTCCCTCTGGAGGATTGACGCAAAATGCAGCCTGAGAAAATTCGGGTCAAGGCATTCGGCCGTCGGGCGGCCTTGCTGATTGGCGGGAAATTGGCCTTGCTTGGTGTTCTGTGCGGGCGGCTTTATTACCTTCAGGTCGTCGAATCCCAGAAGTACCAGAAGCTTGCGGATGATAACCGGATTAACCTTCGCCTATTGGCCCCGCCGCGCGGCCATATCGTCGACAGGCACGGTGCGCCGATGGCGGTCAACGTGCATAACTATCGTGTGGTTCTAGTCGCCGAGCAGGCGCTCGATATGCAGGAAACCCTGCGGCGGCTGGAAGAAATTATCAATCTTGCGGAGTATGATCGCCGGCGCGTACTTCGTGAGGCGCGGCGCCGTCGGGCCTTCGTGCCCATTACCGTACGCGAAAACCTGACTTGGCAGGAAATGAGCCGGGTCGAGGTTAACGCTCCCGATCTGCCGGGAATCAGTATTGATGTCGGACAATCCCGCCACTATCCGAACGGCCCTGTAGCGGCGCATGTCATGGGATATGTCGCGGCCGTGTCTGAGAAGGACTTGACGGGCGATCCATTGTTGGAATTGCCGGGATTCCGGATCGGTAAAAATGGCGTCGAAAGGCAATACGACCTCGCTTTGCGGGGCACGGCGGGCAATAGCCAGGTCGAGGTCAACGCGATCGGCCGGGTGATCCGCGAGCTCGAACGTGCCGAAGGCCGACCTGGCAAGCGCGTTGTCCTGACCCTCGATTTATCACTCCAACGCTACGTCACTGAACGCATAGCGAACTATCGTCGTGCGTCGGCGGTCGTTATGGATGTGCGCAATGGTGAGATCCTAGCCATGGTCTCGGTGCCGAGCTTTGATCCCAACGGCTTCAATGAAGGCCTTGATCCAGGTGCCTGGAAGGCATTGATCGAAAATCCGGATACGCCGCTCACCAACAAGGCGATCTCTGGCCAATACGCACCCGGGTCGACGTTTAAATTGGCGGTGATGTTGGCAGCCTTGGAAGCGGGTATTCCGCCGGAACGGCAATACTTCTGCGCCGGTTTTACGGAATTGGGCAATCAGCGTTTTCATTGCTGGCATAAGCACGGTCATGGCCTGTTGGGCATGATCGATGCGATGCGGGAATCCTGCGATACCTATTTTTATGAACTCGCATT
>DJKK01000222.1:12116-12287 GCA_002434595.1 Alphaproteobacteria bacterium UBA6544
AGCGGCCTTATTCCGACTCGTGCGTGGAAGAAGGAACATTTCGGCAGGTCCTGGCTCAAGGGAGAGACGCTCGTCGCCGCGATCGGCCAAGGTTATGTCCTGACGACGCCGCTGCAACTTGCCGTGATGACAGCCCGCGTAGTCAATGGCGGTTACGCGGTACTGCCGCGC
>DJKK01000222.1:12682-13110 GCA_002434595.1 Alphaproteobacteria bacterium UBA6544
GGCATTTCCGAGCGGTCCCGGCAATTTCTGTTGCAGGCGCTGGACGAGGTGGTGAATCACCCGCGCGGCACGGCTTTCACGTCGCGCATTGTGGATCCAGGGCGAGTCTTCGGCGGCAAGACCGGAACCGCCCAGGTTCGTCGCATCACCATGGTGGAACGTGAGGCCGGTGTGCGGAAGAACCGAGAGAAACCTTGGCGGGAGCGGGACCATTCGCTGTTTGTCGGGTTTGCACCGCTCGACGAGCCTCGCTACGCAGTCTCGGTCGTTGTCGAGCATGGCGGCGGGGGCTCGAAGACGGCTGCGCCAATTGCCCGGGATATCCTAAAGGAACTTCAGCGTCCGCGGGCGCCGCAACGGCTGGCAACAACGGAGCGCGAGGCATGATCGTAAGCGACCGCGTAAACCCGAACGCCATGACCGTCGGC
>DJKK01000263.1 GCA_002434595.1 Alphaproteobacteria bacterium UBA6544
GAATTTACGAGGTTGTGCATTCGCTGAATTGATGAATGATACTCGAATTCGCTGCGTACATAACGGCATCGGTAAACCGAAGGGGTGAAGCATGAAAAACATTCTGGGTCTGGCAGGTTTGATTTCAGCCGTGCCTACGCTTGCGCTAGCGCACCATCCGCTCGGCGGCATGCAGATGGAAACGTTCGCGCATGGCATCCTGTCGGGCATCGGGCATCCCGTCCTCGGTTTAGATCACCTTTTCTTCGTCGCATTGTTAGGTGTTGCGTCACTTTATACTGGCCGTGCACTGCTCTCCCCCCTCGCTTATATCGCGGCGATGCTCGCGGGCTGCCTGATGATGAGCCTCGGCGTCGGTTTGCCGGCCAAGGAAGTCGTCATCGGCCTGTCACTATTGGCGCTCGGATTTGTCGTCCTTTCCGGTCGGGCTCTGACGCTGCCGCTGGCACTCGCGATTTTTGCCGGCTTCGGCCTCTTTCACGGCTCCGCATTCGGTGATTCCATTGCAGCACAGGAAGCCGGGCTGGGAGGCTATATTCTGATCGGCTACCTTCTGGGGCTTGGTGTCGTGCAGTACGTGATTTCGGTTGGTGCGGGCTGGGTCGTCCTCCGGGTCTGGAAAGCGTCAAAAGCTGCCGCAGTCCAGGCACGCCTCGCAGGTGCTGTTGTCGCTGGTGTCGGCCTGTTCTTAACCATGGAAAATGCGGAAGTTTTTGTTTTTCAGATGATGGGCTGGTCGTCCTGACGCGAGATTAGTTAATGTCGGGTTCATCGACCTCTTCGCCTGCTTCTAGAAAGTCGAAGTCGCAGCCCTCGTTCGCCTGCCGGATTGTTGGGTGTACATCCAGCCTTGCCGCGCTTTTAGCGCGGGTCGGGCGGTGTCCACACCGCTTTGCGGCGTGCCATTTCTTCGTTGCAGATGTCGAGGTGGAGGCGCCGTCCCGGTAGGTCGAGTTCAACATGTCGCTGTCATGAACCAGCCCCAGCGGACCACCGACGAACGATTCAGGTGCGACGTTAAGCACGCAGGCGCCATAGGACGTCCCGTTCATGCGTGCGTCCGAAATACGGACCCGTGTCCCGCACACCTTCTTTCAGCAGTTTCTGCAGGATCGGCAATTGACCCCATTCCGGCATACCAGGACCGCCTATAGACCCGGCATTCTGTAATATAAACACCAAATCCTTAGTGACGCCGAGATCAAAGTCTTCGATGCGTATGGCCATATCATTTTAGTCGCTGAAGACAACCGTCGGCTTCCCTTCCCAGTCGTCCCCGCCGTGGCCCATTTGTTTTGCGCGGGAGCGGTGACCGAACGATCGCAGATCCTGGACGCCTAATCAGCGGAAACTGCGGAGACCCCCAGGTTTTTGTGCGCGGTCATTTGGTTCTCTCTATCCATTGGTTCGCAGACAATTTGCTGCCTTTACTCTTAAACAGTGGCGCCGGACACCCCATTTATCTAGCGAGACGCCAATGATAATTCCGGCTTGGGTTTTAGCACAGCTTTTGAAGGCTTGGAGAGGTTAACGAATGGCAAAAGCAGTCTGGAAGGATGTTGTTCTCGCGGAAAGCGACGATATCGTACTCGTGGAGGGGAACGTGTATTTCCCGCGCAAGGATGTCGATTGGGGCTACATCCAGCTCTCCGATGAACTGTCAGAAACTTACTGCCATTGGAAGGGAATGGCTGAATACTACGACATCTTCATCGGTGACGAGCCCAATGAAGGTGCGGTATGGGCGTATCTTCAGCCCTACGAGGAAGCGGAATCAATTGCTGGCCGTGTCGCATTTTGGAATGGCATCGACGTGAGCGGTGGTCCCGATGGCATGGGGCAAGTAGAAGAAATACCCAGTCGGCACATTGATAAGGCGGGCTGGAGAGGGCTTTGTTGGTATCTGAAGTTTACGGAAAAAAACCATATTGACCCGGCCGATATCGAGGCGAATACAGGAATTCCCGAATCCGAACTGGGCGACGCCTGGCAGGACTACAACGTCCAGCGTTATGCCAAGCAATATGGCTGGAAGCTGTCGCTCCGTCTCGAGCGGACATAAAAGCGACACGCTATAACAATAATCGAATACAGTTTTATTAACGTCTAACCGGCTATTTATTGACGGTAGGCTGGCACGGCAATCAGCCAAATTTCCTGTCACGGTTTGAGCGCTAGGAACGCCAACTATATTGATTTGGGTCGGCCCGCCGAATAGGGTGCCGCGCACCGCCGGACACCGATTTCGGCGACACCATAGAATGAATTCACACGGAGCAGTCGATTATGGGCATGATGGAAGACAAGGTCGTCATCGTTACGGGGGCCGGGCGCGGCATTGGTCGTGGGATCGCCATGTTGATGGCGGAACAGGGCGCAAAGGTCGTTGTGAACGATCTCGGTGGCGGTGCCGACGGCGAAGGTCAGGATAAGGGACCAGGTCAGGAAGTCGTCGACTCCATCCGTACGGCTGGCGGCGAAGCCGTATTGAACGATGAGAGCGTGGCGGATTGGGATGCGGCCAATCGAATGGTCGAACAGGCCAAGGATACGTTCGGACGCCTCGATGCGGTCGTGAATAACGCCGGAATTCTTCGAGACCGCATTTTCCACAAGATGTCCGAAGAAGAGTTTGACGCCGTTGTCGCCGTGCATCTGAAGGGATGTTTCAATGTCTCGCGTGCCGCCGCCGAGACGTTTCGCAATCAGTCGGGTGGTTCCTTCGTTCACATGACCTCAACCTCGGGCCTTGTCGGTAATTTCGGTCAGGTAAACTATGGTGCGGCGAAGCTTGGTATTGCAGGTCTTTCTAAGTGTATCGCCTTGGACATGTCCCGATATCGGGTGCGCTCGAACTGCATCTCGCCATTCGCATGGAGCCGGCTGATCGGCACGATACCGACGAATACGCCCGAAGAGAAGGCGCGCGTGGAGAAAATCCAGCAGATGACGCCAGAGAAGATCGCACCTTTGGCGGTCTACCTCTGCAGCGACCAAGCGCAGGATGTCTCAGGGCAGATTTTCGGCGTCCGGTTCAACGAGATTTTCCTGTTTAGCCAGCCCCGCCCAGTCCGCTCGGTCCAGCGGACGGAAGGCTGGACGCCGGAGACGATTGCCGAGCACGCGATGCCCGCCATGCAGCCGAGTTTCTTCGAATTGGAGCGATCGGGCGACGTGTTTACCTGGGATCCGGTATAGCGCCTCAGCGCGAACACCAACAGGCTATGTGGCGGCTTCGGAGTAATCGTTACTCCGCAGCCGCCGCGTGATCCGGCAGAGCTTTCTCATCGAAACCGCTGATTAGCATGTCTTCGATGACTCCTTCTTCCATCCCGATTTGCAATGCATCATTGAAGCGATTGAAGAACCCGCACAGTGCCGTGCGGAGCGTGAGTTCAACGATTTGCTCCTCGGTGAAGTGCGCCTTCAATTGTTCAAAGATCGCATCGCGCATATATTGCGGCTTTTCGGTTACCTGCACAGCATAGTCGCGTACCAAGCGATCGACCTCATCGAGGCCCGGGCAATCCGCTTCAAGGATATTTTCCACAGTTTCTGGAGAGAGGCCCTGTTCGCTCAATCGCGGCGCGTGATGTGCGACGCAGTAGGTGCATTCGTTGAACTTCGAGACGACGACAAGCACAATCTCAAGATACCTTTTCGGCAGGAGCGCTTCGTCCGCCAGGTCGAGAAGCAATCCCATGATGTGCTTCAAGGCGGGCGGACGATGGGCAAATACCTTGACCTGATTCAAAAAGGGGCCGTATTCCTCGGAAAACCTCTTATATGTAGTTTGACAGTCGGCAGGGACTTCATCGATTTCGATGTCGCGAACGCGCGCCATGGCAAATACTCCTATGCTTGCATTTGAGCGAACTATCGCTGTGTTACCGCTTTCTAACAATAGGAGTGGGTTTAATTGCCGAAGCTTTTTAGGTAGGCGATGACGTTTGTCCGATCTTTGCGCTTTTTAAGATCGCCAAAGGCCATCTCGTTCTTAGGCACGAACTTCTTTGGCGCATTGAGATACTTGTCCAATTTCACGTAGGTCCATTGGATGCCGGCCGTTCGACCGATTACGCCGTGGAGCGACGGCTAGGGCTTTTTCTTTTTCGCTTTGAGCGCGTGACAGGCACGTCACGTTTTGAAGGCCTTCTTATCTTTCGCAGAATCGCCCCCGGCGAAGGACAGTTTCACCGTT
This sequence comes from Alphaproteobacteria bacterium UBA6544, assembly GCA_002434595.1. Lineage (GTDB taxonomy): Bacteria > Pseudomonadota > Alphaproteobacteria > UBA8366 > UBA8366 > UBA6544. The sequence continues at coordinate 4,202 of DJKK01000263.1, forward strand.
TCGCCTGACCGCAAGATGGCCGTTGGTCCGTTGTTCTTGATGCAGGAGATGCTTGTAGGTTTCAATAAGGACATTCTCGATTGGAAATACACCATGATTATGCCGGACGGTACGGTCTTCGGAGCAACCGGCGGCAGGAATTCGGCAGCCATGAAATTCTGTCGAGAGTGTCACAACGGCGCGGCGCCCGAGCAGGATGCCGTCATGTTGTTGCCGGAGGAATCGCACGTGAATTAGCCCTCCGTAAAGTTACTTTCGAACTGGGCGGGCGTCCTTGCGATGCCCGCTCTTTTTCTGTCTTAATGCCGGCATGTCGCGTATTTTGGGTATTCTCGCGTTCTTCGCGACCTTGTTTACAGAATTGGTCTGTGGGGAAACGCTCTCGGACGGTCTGCGGGCCAGTTATGCGGGGCGTTACGCTGACCCTGCTGGGGCATCTTGCCAAGGCTGGTGGCATTGATGCCCAAACGACACTGGCCAACCTCTACGTTTCGGCGCCACCCGGCGTTTCCTATGGGCCGAAGCGGGCGGCGCATCTTTATCGCCTGGTCGCGAGGCGGGGAAATTCAGTTGCGCTGATGAATTTTGGTGACTTTTATGCGCAGGGTGTTGGCGTCGAACGCGAGCTTGGCCGGGCTGCATTTTTGCTGGGCCTTGCACCGGACGTTGGCTTTGACTGGGCCGCGCAGCGGTTGCAGAAAATAAAGCCGCATATGAGCGCGAATGACCGTGCAAGTGTTTTGCGACTTCAGTCTGAATGGTCGGATCAGCAGCGAAAATGATGACGATCCCGTTTCGCTTGTCGACGTCTTATTGGACGTATTTCTTTTATGGCGGGATCTCCATGCCCTGGTGGCCGGTTTGGTTGTCGAGCCGCGGTTTGAGCGAAGTGGAAATCGCGGATCTTTTGGCGTTTGAGCGCCTTGTTATCGTCGCGGCAAGCTTGGTGGTTGCGCATTACGCCGACAGGACAGGGCATCGCCGGCGTATTTTGCTGTTATTTGCCGCGGGGATGACCGTCGGTTATGCGATGTTTGGGTTAGCGGCCGCTTATTGGCATTTCTTCGCAGTTGCCGCGTTTACCGCCGTGTGCCGCAGCCCGCTTATCCCGTTAAGTGACAGCATTACGATGGCCCATGTCCGAAAAGGTGACGCAGAATATGGCAAGGTCCGGCTCTGGGGCACAATTAGCTTCATAATCGGCAGCTATCTCGGTGGTGTCATTCTTGAGGGCAGGGTAGACGAGATGATCCTTTGGGCGATCGTGGTCTCCTGCGGTTTTGCGGTCTTCGGCTTCTTCTTGCTTCCCGACACCCGTTCCGAAGGCCACGTGCAACGGCTGAGTGCCGGTGTGCAACTGGCGACACGTCCGATCTTTTTGTTGTTCGTGGCGACCGTGGCTTTCTCGATGACCAGCCACTCCGCAGTTTACGCTTTTGGCTCGCTTTATTGGCGCGGTGTCGGGATTCCGGAATCGACGATTAGCTTCCTGTGGGCGTTTGGCGCCGCATCGGAAATCTTCGTTTTCTGGAAAGGGGCATTTCTGCTCAAGCGCTTTGGTCCTGTCCTGCTGATTTTCTCCGGTGCGGTAGCGGCGATTTTACGCTGGTATCTGACGGGTATTTCGACCGACATCGCCGTTCTGACCTCCGCGCAGGCCCTGCACGCCTTTACCTTTGGTGCAGCGCATCTCGGTGGTATGACCTTCATCAGCCGCATTGCTCCGGAGGAATTGCAGGCAACGGCCCAAACGCTTTATTCCGCCCTCGCTATGGGTACTGCTATGGCGTTGATGACCCCTGTAACTGGGCGTCTCTATGCGACACTTGGGCCGGAGCAGACGTTTTTCGCGATGATGGCACTTGCCGGTATCAGTGCGGTACTTGCGCTGATCTTGCAGTGGCGTTGGAACGGGCGGCAGGTATCTATCTGAACTCAGGCGGATTGCAGCTGTCCGTTTCGGGATTGCTTACTAATTCAATCGACAACTTGAACCATCGGTTTTAGGAGAACGCGATATGCGTGGATTGGACGGAAAGAATGCCATCGTCACCGGCGGGGCAAGCGGTATCGGCAGAGCGATCAGTCAGCGTCTGGCCGAAGAGGGGTGCAGAGTAGGCATCTTCGATATCAACGGTGATGGTGCGGCAGCGGCTGCTACGGAAATTGGTAATGACGCCTCGGGACACGCGTGCGATATCACGGATTATGCGGCGGTTGAGGCCGCGGTGGCGGAATTCGAGAGCCGCGTCGGAGGTACGAATGTGCTGGTGAATTGCGCTGGCTGGGACCAGTTGTACAATTTCCTCGATTCAACTCCCGATTTCTGGGACAAGGTCGTCCAAATCAATCTCTATGGCCCGCTTAATCTTTGCCACGTGGTTATGAAAGGCATGGTCGAACGGGGCGAAGGCGGCTCCATAGTCAATATTTCGTCAGACGCGGGTCGGGTCGGCTCATCCGGCGAATCCGTTTATTCCGCGTGTAAGGGCGGTATGATTGCTTTCGGTAAGACACTGGCCCGGGAGTACACGCGAAATCGAATTCGCGTTAACACGGTTTGCCCCGGACCGACCGATACGCCGTTGTTCGCCGCTGTTTCCACCGATCCGGAAGTAGGTGAAAAAATTCAACAAGGTTTGAAGCGGGCCATTCCGATGAAGCGCTTGGGTGTGCCTGAGGACTATGCGGGTATGGTCGCCTTCCTGGCGAGCGATGACGCGGGCTATATCACCGGACAGACGATCAGTGTCTCCGGTGGCTTGACGATGCACGGCTAGGTGGGCGGATCTATGGCATACGAAGACATCATCTACGAAGAGCGCGACAACACGGCTTACATCACCTTCAACCGTCCGGAGCGCATGAACGCCTTCCGGATGGAGACCTATTTTGAGGTGCTAGAGGCGCTGCAGGATGCCGGATGGAATCCGGATATCGGTTCGGTCGTGCTGACGGGGGCGGGCGGCAAGGCGTTCTGCACCGGCGGCGATCAGGTCGGCAACCGGAAATCCGAGCGCAACAAGCGAGGCATAATCGGCGTTCCGGTCGAGGAAATTCACGCCTGTTTGCGTGAAATACCAAAACCGGTAATCGCTAAAGTGCGAGGCTTTGCCATAGGCGGCGGCAACGTAATGTGTACGCTCTGCGATCTCACGATCGCCTCGGATAACGCGATCTTCGGACAGGTTGGGCCGAAGGTCGGTTCGGTGGATCCCGGCTTCGGTACGGCTTTTCTTGCCCACGTAGTGGGCGAGAAGAAAGCGCGGGAGATGTGGTATCTCTGCCGGCGCTATTCGGCTGAGGAGGCACTTCAGATGGGGCTGGTGAACGCTGTGTATCCTGACGAGGAGCTAGATGAGAAAGTTGATGAGTGGTGCGCCGAGATAAACCTCAAGAGCCCCACTGCCATCGGTATAGCGAAACGCAGCTTCAACGCGGATACCGAGCACATCCGCGGGATCGGCATGTTGGGATTTCAGGCGCTCAAACAATACTACGCGACGGATGAATCCAAGGAGGGCGGCAACGCGTTTCGTGAAAAGCGCCCGCCGGAGTTCCGCAAACTCGTCCCTCGCGGGCGTGGCTGAGATATTGT
>DJKK01000120.1 GCA_002434595.1 Alphaproteobacteria bacterium UBA6544
TCTCAAGCTTCGTGTGCTCAAGGAACTCCTCGGGTTCTGCGGCGTGTTCGAGGATTTCTAACAGCTCCCGCAGCCATCGATACTGCATGCCGTCTTTAGAGGCCGAAGGTGTACCTTGCTTGTACTGCCAGTGGGCCGCGACACCGAGTTCAGCGACCTCATGCATTTCCTGAGTGCGAATTTGCACTTCGACGCGCTGGCGTTGCGGACCCATCACGCCAGTATGAATAGAGCGGTAGCCGTTCGGTTTCGGAATCGAGAGATAATCCTTGAACCGGCCGGGCACGACCTGATACCGGCTGTGTATCACCCCGAGTGACCGATAACATGCCTCTACATCTTCAACGATAATTCGGAACGCGACGATGTCGGAAAGCTGCTCGAACTCCACGTCGCGTCGCTGCATCTTGCGCCAAATCGAATAGGGCTTCTTCTCACGGCCGAGAACCACCGATTGTACGCCCTCTTCCGCCAGCGTCTTTTCGAGCTCGTCAACAACCCGAATGACAAGATCATCGCCGCGTTCGCGCAAGAACCCTAAGCGATTGATTATCGACAGCCGGGCGTCTGCATTCAGTTGCTGAAACGCCAAATCCTCCAACTCGTCTTTCCAATCCCGAATACCAATCCGTTCGGCCAGCGGCGCATAAATATCCATTGTCTCGCGCGCGATCCGTGCCCGTTTGTCGGCGTTGTCAATATAGGAAAGGGTCCGCATGTTGTGCAGTCGGTCTGCGAGTTTGACTATGAGGACGCGGATGTCCTCCGACATCGCGAGCAGCAATTTCCGGAAATTCTCCGCCTGCTTCGTTTGGTCCGACTGCAGTTCGAGTTGCCCAAGTTTTGTCACACCGTCGACGAGTCGTGAGACCTCGTCACCGAACAGGCGTTCGATATCGTCCAACGTCGCGACGGTATCTTCCACCGTATCATGCAGGAGACCAGTAACGATGGATGCGGTATCGAGCTTTTTCTCTGATAGAATACCGGCGACCTCGACTGGGTGCGAAAAATAAGGGTCTCCCGACGCCCGCTGTTGGCTGCCGTGCGCCTTCATAGAGAAAACATAGGCGCGGTTGAGTGCATCCTCATCCGCGCCTGGATCGTAACTTCGTACCTTCTCGACGAGTTGATACTGTCGCATCATGCCGAATGTCTCCCTCGACATGCCGCCACGGCGCCCATCAAGGTTACCTCAAGGAGCGGCGGCGTAACAACTAGTCCTCTACAACGTCGTCCGAACCGTAGTCGACACTTTCACTGCCCGTCGAAGCAGGCGTCTTCGTGCCCGCAACATCCAAATTTGCTTCGTTAGCAAGCGAAGCGGCAGTCATCATCTCGATCTCATCATCCTCTTCCGGTTCGTCGACCTCGATGTGTTTCTGCAGACCACGCACCAGCTCCTCGCGAAGGTCGTCTAGAGGCACCGTCTCATCGGCGATTTCCCGAAGCGCGCAAACCGGGTTCTTATCGTTATCCCGCTCGACAGTCAGAACGGAACCCGATGAGATCTCGCGGCTGCGCTTGGCCGCCAACATGACTAGTTCGAAGCGATTCGGGACACGTTCGACGCAATCTTCGACAGTTACTCGGGCCATAGGCGCTCGCTCTCACATGCGATTTTTCGGATGGGAGCGTAAATATATAATTTCATCCTGCTGTTACAAGCTCTAAATTCAGGGGCAATCTCTCGGATATATGGATTCTCCGAGGCAAATTTAGTCGTTGGCCAATATTCGGGCTCCGCTCTTGCACGACATTAAGGCGGTTTCCAAGTAATAGATTAACAATTACAATCTCGACCGCCCGTACGCTGGAGCAGGGCATAAAGTCATATTTGCAAAAGAGATAATGGATTATACTCGATGGTTATGTATATTCGTGAAGATGAAAGACTGGCGCTATTTATTGATGGCGCAAACCTTTACGCCGCGGCGCGAGCGTTAGGCTTTGATATCGACTATAAACGGCTTTTGGAATTTTTCCGCGAACGCGGCCGTCTGGCGCGCGCTCTCTACTACACCGCACTCGTTGAGGACCAGGAATATTCTCCGATACGCCCGCTGGTCGACTGGCTCGACTATAACGGCTTTACGATGGTCACAAAACCCACCAAGGAATTCACGGATTCATTAGGCCGGCGGAAAATCAAAGGTGATATGGATATCGAGTTGGCCATAGACATGCTCGAAATGGCGCCGCATCTTGACCACGTCATCCTGTTTTCTGGTGACGGCGATTTCCGACGCCTGGTCGAGGTCGTGCAGCGCAAAGGCGTCAAAGTCAGTGTCGTTAGCACCGTCAAATCTTCACCGCCAATGGTCGCCGACGAACTGCGCCGGCAGGCCGATCAATTCATCGAGTTGCAGGACTTAGCGGCGGAAATTAGCCGTGCCAACCAAGCGCGAAACACTGATCGCGACGAAACCGACGACTTAGATGATGACTTTTACGACGATTACGACGATGAGCCGGTCATCGAAACAGTCTAATTTGCCCAAACTATGTCGCTCGAATTTCCGGGTCGCGACTGTGCGCTTTGCCCGCGATTGGTTGAATTCAGGCTGAAGAACCGGGAGCTCTACCCAGTTTTCCACAATGCGCCGGTCGATAGTTTAGGTCCACTGAACGCGCGGCTTTTGATCGTCGGCTTGGCTCCTGGCCTTAAAGGAGCGAACCGGACGGCCCGCCCATTTACCGGAGATTACGCTGGCGACCTCCTATATCCGACGTTGTCTACTTTCGAATTCGCGGCGGGAGAATACGGTGCAGCACCTGATGACGGGCTACAAATGCGCGATTGCCGCATCACCAACGCGGTCCGCTGCGTCCCTCCCGAAAACAAACCGGTCGGCGCCGAAATCAATGCCTGTCGCCCCTTCCTGATCGACGAAATCGAGGCAATGAAGAACCTGCAGATCATTCTGGCTCTCGGCTCCATTGCGCATAACTCGGTGCTGCGGACACTTGGCCACAAGCAGAGTGCTTTCAAGTTCGGGCACGCGGCCGAACACGACCTGTCGAATGCCCCTCTTTTGGTCGATAGCTACCATTGTTCGCGCTATAACACGAACACCGGACGCCTCACCCCAGAAATGTTCCACGATGTCTTCCGATTGATACGCAAGCGCCTGGACTAGAATTTCTACCCAATAACCTTGCGGTTGGCGTTGACCCGGCGCAAATCTTTGAGGCCTTCAATGACGGCGGCGGCATCCGGAATGTCGTGCGCTTCCGATTCCAGCTGCTTCATGTTAACCCATTCCGCATACACGCGCTTTGTGCGATCGGTAATGATGCCTGCGGAAATCAGAGATTTGGCCAACATCCGGAAGACATTTTTGCCATCCTTGAGTTCGTTGCGTCGCTATGTGTCGTTGTAGGTCTCGCGGACCGCATCACGCACCCACTCCCAATCCAGCCCGAAGTGTTCGTATACCATCAGTTTCTGACGGATCTTCACGAAATGGAAAAGCAGAAATTCGAGACACTCTGCAGGCCAACCCTCGACCCGGTCGCACTCTACACCGGAGAGGTTACAGATCGTTTTGTCGGTCCAGATTTTCCCGAACTTGTGATCGAAAGCTTCGCCCGTCATGAACAGTAGCAAGGGTCTGCGTAACACCGAATCACGGGCATGCTTGCGGAGGTTTGGGAATGCGCCCATCGCGAGCCCTTCCAGCAGCATCTGCATGCCGACCATATTCTTGTAGACAACCGGGGTCTTGATCAAGTTGTCGAGCAAATCGCCCAGCACGTCACCGATCGGATAGGCCATACCCCAGCGGTCCCTCTTATAATGGTAGAATCCCGCAACATGCCGCGCTTCTTCGCCCGCCTGATTGGTCGCATATTCCTGGGCGCCGGCACCGAGCAGAATTTCGGCAAGGCTTGTCGACAGATTGAGTGCGCCCTGCTCGCCGTGAATGATGTTGAAAATCTGCCAATGCATGATCTCGTTGCCGAGCTTGATCTGCTGCCCTTCATCGAGCCGTTTGAGCATAGGCCCGCGCAACTCCCGGATGCGCCTCGGCAACATGAGATATTCGGGATCCATATCGAACGGCTGGCTGAAATCGATGTAGCTCTCGTCGTTCGGATCCCAAAAATGATCGTGCGTTGCCGAAATGATCTCATCGTAATCGCGCGTACGGTTGTCGTAACGATCGACGTCCATCATCGCGTGGAAGTTTCCGCGATCCACCGTCTGATACGCAAGATCTCGGATCAGATGTTCGTCTGTGGTGCTTTTGCCTTGGCGGACTTCATCAGGCATGGCGTTTCGCCTCACGGGGAACGATACGCCTTTTTTATCGGGTGGCGAGGGACGATTGCGCCCTTCACTAAACGCGAATTCGCAACAAATCCGTACAGAACGGCATACTCGGGAGAGCGCACGATGAATAGGTTGGACGGCAAGGTGGCCTTGGTGACTGGCGGCGGCGGCGGAATCGGCCGCGCAACGACGGCGCGCTTCGTCGCGGAAGGTGCCAAGGTCGTCGTCGCGGATATCGACGACGCTGCGGGCCAAAAAACCGAGGAAATGGCGAATGCGGGCGCCGGGAATAGCGGCGGCGAAGCCATATTTCTGCAAACTGACGTCACAGAAAACGACAGCGTCGCCGCTACAGTTGCAGCAGCGCGGGATCAATTCGGCAAGCTCGACATCCTACACAACAATGCTGGGGGCTCGACCAGTGACGATGGTCCGATCGCCGATGTGCCGGACGATGAGTTTTGGCGTGCGATCAAGCTGGATCTCTACGGAACGTTCCTGGGCTGCCGCCATGTTATCCCTGCAATGCAGGCAAGCGGTGGAGGATCGATCATCAACATGTCATCGGTCGCAGCATTGATGGCATTTCCGGGACGCGACGCCTACACCGCGGCGAAAGGCGGTATTGCGGCAATCACCCGGTCGACGGCGGTCGAGTACGGCAAGGATAAGATCCGGGTCAACGCAATTGCGCCAACCGTCATCCTTACCGAAAGGGTGAAGAACCTGTTTTCCGATCAGGCGGTCAAAGACAAGCTCGAGGCAATGCATGTTCTCGGCTTCGGCGAACCGATGGATATCGCGGAAATGGCCGTCTATCTCGCTTCTGACGAATCACGCCTGGTAACCGGTCAGGTCTTCCCAGTCGATTCAGGGCTGACGGTGAAATAGCAGGCAAACCACTTTGTCTGATCGTCATTCCGGATAACGCTTTGCGCTTCCGATATGACGGCCGATGATTTTCCCTGACTATCGAGCCTTATTCGTCTCAACGAGACCGACTCTCCCGCGCGATCGGTACACCTTTCAAGTAAATCTGAACTTGAATGTCGGCGATGCGCTGTTGCTCTACAACGGCATCGAGATGCATGGTCTCCGCCGGATGTGCTTCCGTTTGGAAGTGACCGTTGCGGTCCTCGCCCCGTAGCAAGGGCGCGAATCCGAATCGACGCGCTCTTGGCGGGCTTCGGGTGCAATATAATGGAGCGCTAGGCCGACCCGCCGTGTCGACATTTCGTTCGGCTTAGAAGCATGCCATATATGGACATGATGAAAGGAGGCCTCACCCGGTTGTGCGGTCGTCCAGGCCGCCTGATTTTCATCAATCTCCGCGTCGATCGTTTGACCGCGAGTCAGGATATTGTTTGGTTCCCAGGTATCGCGATGCAGCGCGATGCCTTCCTTGTGGCTCCCGCGCAACATGCGCATACAACCGTTTCCCTCGTTCGCCTCAGTCAATACGATCCAAACGGAGAGGATCTTGCTACTGTCGAGCCCCCAATGCGCGGATCTTGGTGCCAAGAGATGAAACGTCCGTCGCCCGGCCCCTTCGGGTAGAGATGGCTCGACCAAATCATGATGTCTGGACCGAATAACTCTTCGACGAGATCGAGGACCTCCGGTCGACGCATCAATCCGTTAATCCACGTGAACACGAGATGCGACTTATAGCGCCACTTACCGTTAACAGGATCACCCGTTCGGCCCTCGTAGTCTTCCAGTTGAGCTAGGTAAGTGACCTGGGAATAGCAGACCGTTCTCCTTCTAATACTCAATGACTTTATCTGTCAGGATATTCGGCATGAAACATCTATAGGTCGCTATTTCGCATCAGGCGGGATTTCTGGCGCTGCCAGTCACGATCCCGCTGTGTCTGTCGTTTGTCATGCTGTTTCTTGCCTTTGGCAAGACCAAGCTCGCACTTTGCAATTCCACGACCGTTGAAATAGATGCGAATCGGCACCAGGGTATAACCGCCACGACGCACTTGCCCCATGAGGCGTTCCTGCTCACGTTTGTGCAAGAGCAGTTTACGTGGTCGGCGCGGCTCATGGTTCATCTTAATGCCGGCCTGTTGATACTCCGGGATATGCGCGTTGATAAGGTAAATTGCGCCGTCCTTCGGCCCAGCATAGGATTCGCCGAGACTGGCGCTGTTCGCACGCAGCGACTTCACCTCCGTCCCAGTCAGTACCATGCCGGCCTCGACCGTATCCTCAATATGATAGTCGAAACGGGCGCGTCGGTTCTGTGCAACCGTCGCACCAGCTCCGTATTTCGCCGGCATTCGCCATGCTCCCGAATATACGCTCCGGCAGCCGCCAGGTGCGTCAGTTGATAAGGCCAACCTTGACCATCGCGCCCCGCACGGTCTCCTGACCCTGCTCGGAGAGCGGCGCGATCGGAAGGCGGCACTCCGGCGCGGACTTACCGAGAAGCTGTGCGGCATACTTAACCGGCGCCGGGCTCGTCTCGCAGAAAAGTGCGTCGTGCAATGGTGCAAGCCGGTCGCGGCGCTCTGAGAATCCGTCCATATCACGCGACTGCCAAGCTTCGTGCATTTCCGCACACAGCTTCGGCGCCACATTAGAAGATACCGAAATGCAGCCGTCACCGCCCTGTCCGAGGAAGGCGCCGATCGTCGCGTCCTCTCCGGACAATTGGACAAACCCATCTTCGCACACAAGTCGGCTGTTGAGCGGCCGCGCCAAATCGCAGGTGGCATCTTTGACACCGGCAATGTTCTTTAATTTTGAGAGCTTGGCCATCGTCTCGACCGACATGTCAACCACCGAACGGCCCGGAATGTTGTAAATAATCACCGGAATATCGGCACATTCCGCAACCGCCTTGAAATGAAGGTAGAGACCTTCTTGCGTCGGCTTGTTGTAATATGGGCAGACATGCAGGACGCCGTCGGCGCCTGCTTCCTTCGCATGCGTGGTGAAATCGACCGCCTCTTCGGTCGAATTCGAGCCGGCACCGGCGATGACCGGGACACGTCCTTTGGCAACATCGATACACAACTCGACAACGCGTTTGTGCTCGTCGTGGCTCAGCGTCGGCGATTCTCCGGTCGTTCCGACCGGCACAACGCCATGCGAGCCCTCTGTAATCTGCCAATCGACGAAGGATTGGAAACCTTTTTCATCGACCTCGCCGTCCTTGAACGGCGTGATCAGCGCGGTGATTGAGCCGTTAAACATTGGATCGCCCCCTATCTGCGGCTTTTAATTGTTCGCGGCACAATAAACCCAAGTACGCTCGCAAGCAAAGTATTGAAATCGGGTCCGGCACTTGTTGCGCGACTCGAACTCGGCTAACCTCATGAATCAGTGGCTGGAATTACGGGCTAATACCTTGTTGTCAAAGGTAATTCTTCGTCTCTTTGGTTTCCTGGCGACGCTCCTCCTGCTCGCGCCCGCGGGTTATGCAGACTTCCTAACAAAAGCCGATCAGGCGAGCTATAAGCGAGCGTTCAGGGACGCCGGCAAAAGCAACTGGAAACAGGTGGACCGGCGCGTCCAGAAAGTTCGGAAGCAATTGCCGAAGAAGGCGCTGAAGTGGATGCGCATCATCGACCCGAAGGGTAAAGCGAATTTCAGGGAGATTTCCGCCTTCATCCACGCCAACCCGCATTGGCCGTATCAGGCAAAGCTGCGTCGCCGGGCCGAGGAAGCGATTTCCGAGAAAACGCCGAAGTTAGATATCCTGAAATGGTTCGAAGGCACGTCACCGACCACGGGCGTCGGCGCCTTTCATCTCGTGCGTGTTCTAATGTCCGAGAAGCGGACCGCGGAGGCGACAATGATCGCCCGGCGCGCCTGGGTAGATATCGACATGGCGTACCGGGTGGAAAATCAGTTCCGCAAACGGTACCGCAAATTGATCCGCGTGGAAGATCACATCGCCCGGCTCGATCGGCTTCTATGGAAACGGCGTATATCTGCCGCCCGTCGCCAGCTACGGCGAATGAACCACGAGTATCAGTGGCTCGGCCTTGCGCGGATTGCATTGATGCGACGCGAACCCGGCGTGGATTATGCTGTGTCCAAGGTACCGAAACGGCTCATCGGCGACCTAGGCCTGGTCTACGAACGCGTCCGTTGGCGACGTAAGAACCGGAAATACGATTCAGCGATCGAGTTACTGAGTCAGTCCGGCCAACCACATACCGAGGCAAAGAAATGGTGGACCGAGCGCCACATTTTATCCCGTTGGCTACTCCGCAAGGGCCGCACGAAGGAAGCTTACGCGCTTGCATCCTCACACCAGCAAACGGCAGGGATCGGCCTGGCGGAAGGCGAGTGGCTGTCAGGCTGGATTGCCCTTCGCTCGCTGCACCAATATGTCGACGCCTTCGAGCACTTTAAAAAAATGTTCGATAACGTCTATTATCCCGTGAGCAAGGCCCGCGCCGCATATTGGGCAGGTCGGGCGGCGGAAGCCGGCGGGAAACCCGGAATTTCGCTGCAGTGGTTCGCCGTTGCGGCATCCCATGTCACGTCGTTTTACGGGCAATTAGCCGCGGCAAAACTGGCCCCCGCGGCCCGGCCGGGTTTCCCGCCGGAGCCAAAGCCGACGATCGCCGAGACGGGGACGTTCGACCAGTCGGAGCTGGTTCGACTGGTGAAAATGCTCTCAACCATGGGCCTGAAGGGAGAGATCGATCCTTTTGTCCGCCAGCTGGCCCGTGGCACGAAAACGGCTCCGTACTGGACGCTGCTTGCCGATCTCGCGCGCGACCAGCGCCGCGACGACCTTGCCATTCATGTCGCAAAGAAGGCGTTGCGGGAGGGTGTCATTCTCAGCCGTCTCGGTTATCCGGACTTGCGGCTTGCATTGAAGAAACGCCCCGATCCGGCGTTCGTAAAAGCCGTCGTGCGGCAGGAAAGTGCCTTCAATCCTAAAGCAATCAGCCACGCTGGTGCCCGCGGTCTGATGCAGCTCATGCCGAAGACAGCCTACCGGGTCGCCCAGCGGCTCAATATCACGTTCTCGCGCTCGCGGCTTACAAGAGATCCGAAATACAACGTTACCATCGGGCGCACCTATCTTTTGCAGTTGTTGGGGCAATTTAAGGGCTCTCCGATTTTAGCGCTCTCAGCCTACAATGCCGGCCCCGCCCGGGTGAGACGCTGGCTTAAATATTTTGGCGACCCAAACCGGTCGGTCGAACATGCGGTAGACTGGATCGAATCCATACCGTTCTACGAGACCCGTAACTATGTGCAGCGCGTATTGGAAAATTTCACGGTCTATCGGGGACGCGGCACAAATCGCGACCTGGCCCTGTTTCCAGAGGCAACTGTCACGCCCCGTAAACGACAGGTCATTCCATAAAAAGACAGGCGTCCGAAAGAAACGAAAAATGTCAGTAAAGAAAATCGAGGGCATCAAAGCCTGCGTGTTCGGCGCCTACGGAATGCTATTCGACGTTCATTCCGCCGCCGCTCAATGTCGAGACGACTTGGGTGATAAGGCCGATCAAGTCTCGAACACCTGGCGAATTAAGCAACTGCAATACAGTTGGTTGCGAAGTCTGATGCAGGAATTCGTGCCGTTCTGGCAGATCACGGGCGAAGCACTCGACTTCGCCCTGGTCGAATCCAGGCTGAACGATCCGGCGCTACGCAAAAAGCTGATGAATCTCTATCTACAGCTTAAGCGCTACCCGGAAATTCCGGGCGTCCTACAAACGCTTAAGCGTGTCGGGAAAGATACGGGCATTCTTTCAAACGGCTCCAGCAAAACCCTGGGTTCCGCGGTGGAGATTTCGTCGCTCGGCGACGTGCTCTATATATCTTTCCATTGACGATGTTGGCGTCTTTAAGGTCGATCCGCGCGTCTACAAGATGGCAGCTGACCGTTTCGACTACACAGCACCGGAGATTTGCTTCATGTCATCGAATGCATGGGATGCCCGGGCGGCATCGCACTTTGGTTTCCAAATGGCGTGGGTCAACCGTTTCGGCCAGCCTCCAGAGCATATGCCGGGTGGTCCGGCCGCAGAGATTACTACCTTGGAGGAATTGCCGCCTCTGTTGGACCTGTAAGGTGGCTGATTTCCGAGAACGGCGATACACCGCCCAAGACGGCCGCTCTCTCTAC